>CAXRAL010000007.1:0-129716 GCA_964228815.1 Candidatus Poseidoniaceae archaeon | reverse complement strand
GTATCGGCGAAATCAGCGCTACAGGCAGCATTGTGTTCGTCTCCGACCACTCGGTATTGGCCAACCATTTGTGGGACCAAGACACGGCTGAGGAAACGGGCAAGATGCAGTGTGATTCCGCCTTGTACATTCAACACGGCCACATGTGCTGGGACACCGACTCCGAGGGCTTGAACAAGGGACTTGGTGACACCACGTGGCGTGGAAACGAGTTCTTCTTCACCGCTCTCATCAACGACATGATGGAGTTTGACAACGAGGAACTTTCAACCACCATCGCTCGTAGTCCGGCGAGCTTTAACATCGTCTTTGACGAGAGCCGGCACGTTTCGAGCACACTCTCCATGCCGTTTACGGAGGCCATGGGCGCTATCGTGTTGCTGACCAGCGATGCGGTGTTGAAGTGGCTCATCATCCTCAACCTCTTTGCCCTTCTGGCCATCGCCATCATGGTGGTCCCAGAGAAAGAAAATTGGCGTCATGTCTTTGACTTGACGCGATTCAGGGAGCGTCCATCAAAACTGGACCCAACCCAATACCAACGGCGAACCCGTGAGGCCTTCCTCGCAAAGGTTCGCAACTTCAACGACCTGACGCGCGACGAGTTTGCTCGCAAGTCCCCTGCCGAGATCATGCAAATGATTCGGGAACCCCGATTGGTCGAACTGGTGAGTTCGAACCGTGCCTACTCCAACGAAGAATTGCGGGAGCTTATCCCGCACATCCGTCGTTGGGGAAATTGAAACAAGGAGGATAAGACATGCAACCCCCAGCCCCCCCAGCAGCCCCGCCCGCGCCTGTTCCTGCAGCGCCAGCAGCACCGGTGGCCCCTGCCGCACCCGCCCCACCAATGGCGCCTGCAGCACCCGCCGCACCTGTTGCACCTGCAGCACCGGCCGCTCCGGCCCAGCCGAAGCACCAGAGTACCCCTGAAGTCCGAGAGCGCCTCAAGGCCGTCGGTGCGATTGCTCAAGCAATCTCTGCCGAAGTCCAGAAGGTCATCATCGGTAAGTCGCACGTCATCGACAACGTGTTGATCAACATCCTGTCCAACGGGAACCTTCTCTTCGAAGATTACCCCGGTCTGGCCAAGACGCTGATGACCAACACCTTCGCCGATGCACTTGGTTGTGACTTCAAGCGTGTTCAATTCACGCCTGACTTGCTCCCCGCTGACATCACCGGTACCAACATTTACGACGCCAAGAAAGGCGAGTTTACGTTCAAGCCCGGTCCACTGTTCTGCAATCTCCTCCTCGCTGACGAGATTAACCGTGCACCGCCCAAGACCCAAGCAGCTCTGCTTGAGGCCATGCAGGAAAAGCAAGTGACCATCGGTACGGTGACCCACAAGTTGCCAGCCCCGTTCATCGTTATGGCCACGCAGAACCCTGTGGAGCAGGAAGGTACCTACCCGCTCCCCGAAGCACAGCTTGACCGTTTCATGTTCAAGATGTCCGTCGGCTACCCAGACCGTGCAGACGAGGATGAGATCCTCGCCCGCCGTATCAGCCGTGGTAAGGACGCAGTTGACGTTGACGTCATCACCGACCCTGCCCGTGTCATCGCCATGCAGCAAGCCTGTGAAGACGTCTACGTCGACCCTGCGCTTCGCATGTACATGGTCGAGGTCGTGTCCCGCACCCGTGAGGACCCTCGTGTTCTCGTCGGCGCTTCGCCTCGTGGTTCTCAGGCCCTCCTGAAGACCTCTCGAGCCGCCGCCGCCCTTCGAGGTCGCGACTTCGTGACCCCCGACGACGTGAAGGCCATCGCTGAACTCGCCATCGCCCACCGTATCATCTTGAAGCCTGAGCACCAAATCAAGGGTCTCGAATCCGGAGAGGTCATCCAGTCCATCCTCCGTGAAGTCCCTGTGCCTACGGTTTGAAGCTGAACGTTTGCACAACGAGGTGAATCAAACATGTGGAGTCGTAAGTCAGCCATGCTTGGCAGCCTAGCTGTTGCCATGTACTTGCTCGGCTTGACGCTCCGAAACACCCAGCTCGTCACGATCGCCGTGGTTATCTTCGTGTTCCTTACGTGGGCTGCACTCCTTGGGAACCATGCGGATGTTGCATCGAGCGGCCGTCGTGCCGACGAGTGGAGTGGAGAGGAAGGCATTGCCCTAGGCAGCGTCGTCGCCATGCGAAAACTGTCCAGCGCTCGCATGTTTGAAGATGGAGAATTGAACGTCACCCTCAGGATGCAGAACACGTCATCCCTGCCGAAGATTTTGGAAGTTCGCGACCGCGTTCCCGAAGTCATGCGCATCAAGGAAGGTGCGAACTACATTTTGATGGAACTCGGCCCACGCCGTGAGACCTTCATTGAATACACCGTCGAATGTCCCCTCCGTGGCTTCTACAGCCTCGGGCCCGTGGCCGTTCGAATTCAGGACGCCTTCGGATTGTTCCACAAGGAAAAGGAATTGCATGTCTACAACGACTTCCTTGTGTTCCCGAAGATGGAAGACCTCAAGGAAACCTTCGTCAAGTCGCGAGTCCCCAAGATCTTCACCGGTGCTGTCAACATTCGACAACCCGGCCCTGGTTCGGAATTTTACTCGCTTCGTGAGTACTTCGAAGGTGATTCCTTCCGAGCCATCAACTGGTCGGCGTACGCTCGCTCTGGCAAGTTGATGGTCAACGAGCGTGAGCGAGACGCTGTTTCTGACGTGATCATCATCGTCGATTCCCGTGCCGTCGCTGAAACGGGACCGGTCTCAAGAAACGCCCTGGTCTACTCGACACGAGCCGCCGCTTCCCTGGCCAAGTACTTCCTTGGCCGCCGTGACTCGGTGGGCGTCATCGTGTACGGTGACGAAGTGGTCAGCGTTGACCGAGACACCGGAAAGAAGCAACTCTACGTTATTCTGACCAAGCTTGCCGGCGCTGTTGCACGTGGGAACATTCCGCTGCAAGTCGTTGTGAACCGCATTTTGCCTCACATCAACAAGGGAAGCCCGATCATCTTCCTGTCTAACCTTGAAGACGACCCGACCATCGTGAATGCATTGCGAGATTTCCGTGCCCGAGACTTTGATGTCACCGTGCTCTCACCATCGTCCCTTGAGTTCGAATTCGATGCCAAGCGCATTGACCGAACCGGATACGAGGTCATGAAAACCGAGCGCGACGTGCTCATCGGTGAACTCCGTGGACTCGGTGTGAACATCATGGACTGGGAGCCTGACATGCTCCTATCTACCGCTCTGGCAGGAGCACGAGGATTCTGAGGTGAAACGATGACCATCAACAAGCCATCCGCTGATACCTCTCACCTTTACGACGGGAAGACCGTCCGCTCATCCGCTCCTTCCCGCAAGAAGGCAGCCGGCCAAGTCGGCATGGGCAGCGCCATTCCGGAAGATGCGATTCCCACCGTGGAAATCCCCGGCTTCATCGAAAGCCTCCTCGGCGGGCCTTTGGTTCCGAAAATGAAGTTCTTGCCTCCTGACAAGATGGTGCAAAACCTCCAGATCGCCGTTTACGGTGTCTTGGTCGGTTTGGCCTTCCTGACCTACATCATCTCCCCGCCTCAGGGCACCATGTGGTACATCCTCACGGGCAGCCTCGGACTGGCCAACATCATGCAGTTGACCATCATTGCCGCCGCAACGGTCCTCGGTTTCATGGGCACGTTCCGTCGGGATGCACGCCTTTCTCTCGGTAGTAACCTGTTGTTCATCCTCGCCATTCTCCGGTTTGCTTCGTCCAAGACGTCGCTGGCACTCGATGTTGACATCGGCCCGACGATGCTCTCGGTTCTGGTGGTCGTCTACGCCGTGCTTCTCATCATGTATTTCGAACTCAGCAACGGTGTCATTCGATATTCCATGCTGGACACCAGCATTCGTACCAACGAAGTTTACGTCATGAACCCCAAGAAGATCGTTGGCAAGTACCACCGTTCGCTGGTCACCAATCCCATTCTCGCCACCTTGTTGGCATGGTTCGTCCTCTCGGCCAACACCATTCTGCCAGCCTTCGTGAGCATTTTTTCTGAAGACACGGGCCAGCGCATGCGTGAATCGGTTGAGTTGACCTCGGTCTACGGTGTCGCTCTCGGTACGCTGTTTGTGTTCATCACCGTTGGCATCCTGTTTGGCCTGAACCTTCCCACCCACCTTCAGCGATTCCGCGAACGTCAGGCCGACTGATGGTTCTCAAGCCGAAATCAACGTCATGATTTCATCGAGCATCCGTGAGATGTCCACTCGATTTGACAGCATGTGGATCGAAGCTACCGATTCGTACAGCAGGGCGGGCGTGGGTTCCTCGGTCTCGAGGAGGTTGTGGAGGTAACCAATGTCCCTGCATCCAATAAACGACAGCATGGAGGCATAGTACTCGTACGACACCGAGGATGCGTGCTGTTGGACGATCTGAACGCCTTTGGTTACGTCGTGCTGCCGGAACACGAATCGCCACTGTGTGTTTGTGGTGTCAAAAGAGCAGATACGAACATCAGCTTCTTTGAGGGCTTGGAGGAGTTTGCTGAGGGCCATGGCTGCGTCCTGAGAATACCGAACTTCGGCGTTCACACAAGCAACACGGGGAATGCATGCGATGCCCTTGATGCTGGGCTCTGCCTCAATGTCAGGGCCAATGACGGTCTTCATGCCGTTTTCTTTGTAGCTCATGAGGTGTCGTATCTCAATTGGAATGCCCATTTCGTACACCGGCTCGACAGTAGCAGGATGCAAGATGGTAGCGTCTGCGTTGGCAAACTCAATCGCTTCACCGTAGCCAAGGTAAGGAATCGGTGAGGTTTGGACGCCCCAGCGTGGATTCACCGGGTAGATGCCCAGCACGTCCTTCCACAACACCACGCGTTGAGCCTGAAGGAGTGCAGCGAGCGCCGTGGCCGTGTGGTCGCTTCCACCTCGGCCGAGTAAGGCGATGTCGCCATCGGAGCCCTCGCCAAACCACCCTGTGACCACCGGGACGCCGTGGAAGGCGCTTCGGTCAAGTTTGGCTTGGGAGGCCTTGAGATCCACCCTCGTCGCCGTTCCCGAACCGTCGAGTCGCAGTCCGATGTCCTCAGCGCCAACCGGGTGGGCGTCCAGTCCTCGGAGGGAAAGGTCGTGGGCGATGACCAAGGCCGAGAGGCGTTCGCCAGAAGCGAGGAGTCGATTGTAGGCTCGCCGGTCGTCGCGGTCCGTGGCTAAGGCATTCAGGGATTCTTCAATCCCGTCCAGTACCCGTTGAAACACGTCGTAGAGGGGAGAATCAACGAGCGTGGGTGAAAAACGAAGATGATGCTTGGCGAGGTCGTACACCAATCGCCCCGCATACCGTGGTTCTTGGGCGGCACGCATCAATCGGTCGGTGGTCCCCCAAAGCGCCGATACAACGACGATGACTGGCTGACGAGCCTCCATCAGGATGTTGCCGATGCGTTCCAGGTCGGTTCCATCACGGAGGCAGGAGCCCCCGAATTTGTGGACTTCCAACTCCTCATGCATCGTGGAACCCTCCTCGTACCATCAAATCACCAACGACCAACAACGCCATCGCCTCGACGACGGCGACCGCCCTTGGTCCGAGCACGGGGTCGTGGCGACCCTTGACGAGCAGCGGTTCCTGTTGGTTGGTGCTGAGGTTCAACGTGTGTTGCTCTTGAGGGATGCTGGAAGGCGGCTTGAAGGCCACGCGGACCTTGACCGGGGCACCTGTTGACAGACCGGCCAAGGCCCCGTCGGGTTGTTCACCCAGCAACACGGGCTCATCGGCTGAACCTCCCCACGGGCTGTTGTGTTCGCTGCCGTGCATGGTTTGGACGGCAAAGCCGTGGCCGAATTCCACGCCTCGAGCGGCAGGAATTGCCATCATGGCTCGAGCCAGCGCAGGTTCCAATCCATCAAACCAAGGTTCACCCAGGCCCAACGGCAGGCCCTGAACGGTCAGGTCAACTCGGGAACCGATGGAATTGCGTTGCTTTTTGGTGGATTCGACCAGTTCTGCCATGGACGCCGCAGCCTGCGGGTCTCGGCATCGGAGCGCCTCGCACGTTTCGTTGGCCCAGCGAGGTGGACAGTTCTCAACAGGGGCGGCCTCCACGTTTCCAATCGCACCGAGGTGGGCTTCAACAAGGATGCCGTGCTCCTCAAGCCACGGACGCACCACGGCGGCAACAGCCACCAACGGAGCGGTCATGCGGGCGCTTGATGTTCCGCCCCCCCGCAGATCGGCTTCGCCGTTGGTGCGTTTCAGCATCACCATGTCTTGATGGCCGGGACGTGGATGATTGGGCAGAAAGCTGTAATCGGTTGAACGAGCGTCTTGGTTAGCGATGTGAACCTCAATCGCTTTGCCTGTGGTGATACCGTTCACGACGCCTGTGCGCCATTCGACACGGTCCGCTTCCTTTCGCTTGCTGCTGTAGGTGCCACCCGTTTTTCGGAGTTTCATGGCTGCTTTGACCCGTTCTTCATCAACTTTCAGGCCTTTGGGTAAGCCTTCAACCAGCGCACCTACGAAGGGACCGTGGCTTGAGCCACGCAGGGTAACTCGCAAAGCCTCACCAAGACCCATGTTCATGGTGCAACAGGGAGAGGACTCGCTGGCCCTTTTAGAAGGTGTTCACTCGGTTTCAAGAGCGTCGCCCCGAGAGAGAAATCGAGTTTCGATCAATTCTGCCTGCGGATAGCGCATGGTGTACCATGTTTTGATACGCTCAAGCGTAGGGCTTTGCTGGCTGGGGACCACGATGACCAAGGCTGGTCCGGAACCCGAAACGCCCGCCGCTCGAGCACTGTTCATGAACGAGTCGTTCGCCATTTTCCGGCCCTCGATGTCGCGTAAAGCGGCGACCGTTCCTCGCCCGTTCCATGTCATAGCCACGAGCGGATTGTTGGCTTGAAGTGCGCTAAGGGCTTCTTGGAAGGCGGTCAATTGGGAGGCAAAATCTTCCAGACCAGGCTGGGATTTCCGGGGGCCACGGAGCACCAGGAGCACAATCCAGTCCTCTGGTGGAAGGCCTGCTTCATCCATCAAGACGCCTTCGGAAATCGGGGCTTGTACGTCGACCAATTTCCAACCGGGGTGGAGACAAGCCCATGCATCATCGATGGACCCGGTGAGGGAGATCCCTGCGGCAATTTGCGCGTTTGCTGCCAAGGCCACGAGTTCATGGTCGCTGAGGCTTGTGTCCGTCGCATTGCACAAGGCTCGTAATGCAGCGATGCAAACGGCAGCTGAGGACTTCAGGCCCTGCTTTTTGGGGACATCGGATTTGACACCCCAATGGAGGTCATTTTCGGCGTGTCCCTCCGGAAGTGGATGGCCTTCCGCAATCCATGCCTCAAGAAGTGCTGTGAGCACGCCATCGCCGTCGAGAACCTCCCGCTTGCTTGGTTTGTCGAGCAGTCGCACGGTGACGGGCAGGTCAAGTGCCATGGCTGCACCGTAGCCGAGGGCGGCGGCGTGGAGAAGGCTGCACGCGCCGTGAGCTTTCCCCTTCCCCAGTACGGCCATTCATCATCGCTCCTCAATGCCTCCTTGGATCGGAACACCGACATGTCGTGCGTCGTGCCCCTCCCATCCCAGGATGAGTTGACCGGGTTGGAGTTCGGTGACGGCTACGGCGTGCAAATGTTCTGAAACGAGGCGGACTGTTTCCGCTTGTTGCATGAAAACATGAGAGGTATTATCGTTTTGCTGCAAAATGTTGATTTTTCTGCCTGTAATCTTAACCATCGGGCGTTGCTCAATTTTCACACGTCCCAGCACGACCTTTCGTGTTTCTCCGGAGGTGGATACACCAAGGATGCTGTCGCCGGCCTCAAGTTCTGCGATGTACTTCGTCGTACCGTCGCTCATCATCACGTAGGTATGAGGTGCCCCAGCATTGACTCGGAACGGACGCGTTGGCACAAACGTAGAGGGGATGGTTTCACTGTGAACGAGAAAGAGGGTGCGTGCACTTGAGCCGACGAGGATCCCCTCGCCTTGGGAAAAGGATGAGAGAAAATCCAAGCAATATCGGTCGCCAAGGCCTGCTTGTTCGACAGACTGAACCGCTAGTGGTGCGAGCTGTAGGCTGTCCACGACTGCGGTTTCGAGCGGTTTGTTTGGCTCAAGGCGTTCCAAACGCTGGGCTTTGACACTCAGGGCTGCTTCAAGCATGGCCGGTTCAGATGAAATCACCAGTGCATCCACGCCCTGTTCAAGCGCAAATCCCGCTCCTTGTGCTTCCAATGGAGTGTTGATGACGGCAGCGATTTTGGTGTGGCTGCCGCTTCGATGTGCGATGAGGTTTTCCAGCGGAATCATTGACCAAGTCTCGCATTCGACCATGATCCAATCCACCGTACCCATGTGGGCAATACCATCGTTTTGAGTCGCCCCGTCGTTGATGATCACGTGCGCACCAAGCACGCGCTCACCCTGGTAGAGGACACCATCCACGGCATGCAAATGCTCTTGCGTGGCGCCTTCGGAAAAGACACGGTCAACCTCGCCCGTCTCGGCGTCTTTCTCTCCATCGTTTGGACGAAGCCAGACTTCCATGACATCAACTCACAAGCCACCGGCTTCCATCGCTTCAGCGGCCGAAGCACCTTCGTGGACCATGAGGACGAGGGCCTTTGCCATGGCGCCAGGATTGCTGTGGGCGAACACTTGGCGCCCCATGCAGACGCCACTGGCACCGGCGTTGAGGGCCTGTTCAACCATGGAGAGCACGTCGGCGGTGTTCCCGCTCGCAGGTCCACCAGCGAGCAGCAGTGGGATGGGCGCACTGGCCGCAACGCGCTCAAACGAGGTAGCATCCCCCGTCCAGACACATTTTGCTGCGTCGCAACCCAACTCGAAGGCTAACCGGACTGCATGGGCTTGGGATCGTGTGATGTCATCGTCCTGATGATTCAAATGCGGGCCCCGTGCGTAGACCATACCAAAGGCTGGCAGGCCTGCGTGGAGGGCCTGGCGGTTCAGTTCACCCATTCGCTGAACCATATCAGCTTCGTGTTCGCTGCCCATGTTGACTTGGCTTGACACGCCGATGCCACCACGCAGCAAGGTCTCGTCGGCGTGGCCGACCAGGACTTTGTTGTTCATGTCGGGGCCTGCATGCCGAGTGGAGACTGAATAGTGAACGACCATGCTGGTGTTGGTCCCTTCACAGAGGTGAGCGAAGGCACTGACCAGCCCTTTCTGGGCAACGATGACGTCAACGCTGGCGTCGATGAGAGATTGAATTAGCCCCTCGAGGTCTTCAAGACCGTCCGTGGGGTAATCGGATGCGCCGTGGTCGATGGGGATCCAAACACCTCGCCCGTTGGGCAGCAAGCGATTGAGGCGTTCACCCTTGTCCATGGTCCTGCGAGGTTGCCGCCTTCATCAAAGGTTTGTTTGGCCCGGTTGTGCATCAGAGTTGGCTGCCAGCCCAGACAAGCACGGCTTGTTCGGCTGATTGCAGGTGTTCTTGGTAGGTTGAGCGAGCGATCCCGAGGATGTCAGCGAGGGCCTGCATGGTGATGGCTTTCGGCTCGTTGTAGAAACCATGCTTGACCGCCAATCCATAGCACTCATACTGACGAGGCGTGAGGGCGTTCTGGAGTCCATTCTGGTCTGAGTGGATTTCTGTTACCCGAACATTGGCTGGTGGGAAGAAGGCCTTGCTCATTTTGACGAACGCAGCGATGGCGTCGGGTAAACCTCTCACCGTCAAATACAGTTTCCCCTTTTCGAGAATGGTTGGTGACATGACGTGGATGCTGGTTGATTTTGCCGCTAAGCAAACGAGGGGATGGGTGTTCCAAACCACGAGCCCCTCGCCATTTCTGTCATCCAGACGTTGTTCAACCTCCACATAGGGAATTTGGTCTAAATCATCGACCGTTTTTCCTTCCTTGTAGGAGGGAAGAACAACTTGGCGGACACCCTCAGGTGTAATGTGGAGGTTGGCAACGAAGGTCAAGCCGTCCACCACATCGGTCAGTTCGACCAGGTCAGTCTTCGCCAACGAGTCTTCCTCCCACGTCAGGGTGACCTCTCGCATACAACGCCCTCTCTCCAACTTGTTGTTATGACCTTTGCATGGTTGATGATACAACGTGAAGGGTAAATCGTATGTTTCAAGTGGTAGTTCGGCTTGGAACTGCTATGCCTTTGGCGGACTATGTGCTCACGATTGCCCTCGGAGGCGCCTTTGCCCTTGGCTTGATGTTCATCGTGATGCGGCGAGAAGCGCAAGTGAACCTCCAAAGCGGGATGAGCGCCGAAGGTCTGCTTCAGCAACACTCTGGCATGGGTTTCGGAAAAGCCAAGAAAAATTTAGATCGAAAACTCGCCACGATACAGGATCTCCTCCGACAGCAGAATCAAGGCGACCGACAACTGGCCGAAGAGCGGTTCAATCAGCGTCGTCAGGAGCAGTCAGCGTCCGAAGAAGCTGCTCGGCGTCAACGGGAACTCGACGAAGCGCAACGCCAATCTGAACTGGAGGCTGCACGGCAGCGACAAGAGGAAGAGGCTGCGCGCAGAGCCGCCGAGCGAGACGCTGAGGAGGCACGCCTTGCCGCCGAGCAAGAAGCCCAGCGCAAAGCAGAACTCGCCGAGGCTGAGCAAGAGCGCCAAGCAGAAATTGAGGCTGCGCGGGAACAGGAGAAATTGGAATCCCGCGAGGCAGCTCAACGAGCCATGTCCGAACTTCGTGCACGACTTGAGCGTGAAGGTGCGCAATCTTCCGACGTCCAGATTTCATTGATGTGGAACAACTACAACGATCTGGACCTCCACGTCCTCTGTCCTTCCGGCGAGCGAATCCACGGCGGCAACAAAACGTCCGCCTGTGGTGGTGAACTCGACGTCGATGCCAACGTGCGAGCAGAGACGCGAAAGCCGGTCGAGAATGTGTTCTGGGAAGACGGCAAGGCCCCTGCAGGCCGCTACCAAGTCTATGTCCACTACTACAAGAAGCACAAGAAGCGACGCAGCAAGGACCCCACGAAATTCCAGGTCATCATCAACGAAGGCGGCGACATGCGAGAATACAACGGCGAACTCACCGCTGGTGACCCCATCATGCTCGTGGCGGAATTCAACCTCCCCTCACCTGAGGAGCGGGCCGTCAAGCGACGCGAACTCGAAGCCGAACTGCGTGCAGCAGGCATGGACGTGCCTGAAACACAGGCTGCCATCGCCGAGGTGGAGGAAAACCGCCAGGCTGAAATTGAGGCGGCTGAGGCTGAGCGATTGGCCGAAATTGAGGCTGCAAAGGAACAAGAAGTGCTTGAAGCCAAAGAAGCCGCTCAACGTGCCATGTCGGAACTTCAAGCACGTTTGGAACGCGAGGGTGCTCAATCCTCTGACGTTCAAATCTCGTTGATGTGGAACAACTACAACGACCTCGACCTTCACGTCGTATGTCCTTCAGGTGAACGCATTCACGGCGGTAACAAGACCTCGGCTTGTGGAGGGGAATTGGACGTTGATGCCAACGTTCGTGCCGAAACACGCAAGCCCGTCGAAAACGTGTTCTGGGAAGAGGGCAAAGCCCCCGCAGGCACCTACCAAGTCTACGTTCACCACTACAAGAAACACCAGAAGCGGAAGAGCAAGGACCCCACCAAGTTCCAAGTGATTGTCACACCTGGCGGCGAGCCCTTGGAGTACAACGGCGAATTGTCCGCCGGTGACCCGATCATGCTGGTGGCTGAATTCACCCTCCCGTCGCCCGAGGAGCGAGAGGCCCGCAAGCGAGAACTTGAGGCTGAGATTGAGGCGGCCTCAAGGTCCTACGATGGCATAGGCACCGAGGCCAAAGTCGAGGACGATTCGGGCAGCGCAACGTCCGGGCTCGAAACGTCTGAGGACGAACTGCCAAGTGCTCCCGACCTCGACGCTCTGATGAACGACGAATGAGTTCAGGAGATGATGTCTTCGAGGCGGTCGGCCTCAACGGCTTTTCGGATGGAGCGTGCGATGCGGCGTCCTGTGGACATGAACCGTTCGTTGATGTCGGAGTAAGGTGAGCCGCCGATGAAGGGGTTGGAGCCGGCCACGATGCGTGCGCTGATTTCGAACACCTTGAATTCAAGTTGGTCCGTGACGATGGTCTCCAAGCAGAACGGCCCGAGCATGCCTCGAGATCCCTCTTCGAGGTTGTAGGAGGCGGCCACCGTCCCCTCGGCCATCTCAAAGGCTCGGGGAAGGAGGGATTCTCGAATCACGACCGGTTGGTTACCCGTCACCACAAAGGAGGGCTCCAACGCCATTTCCCGAAGGTCTCGCAGCGAACCGAGTTTGTAGAATTCGTCGACGTTGCTCTCGTCCCGTCGGTCCATGGAAAGCAGTTCAAGGCGTCCGAGGTTCTTTCCGGCGTGGGGGCCACGCCCTTGCACCTGATAGCCGTCCTCGGCCGTCGGGTCAAAGAAGAAGTGGAGGTAATATCGGCAGCCAAGGACGTATTCCTGGATGGTGAATTCTTCTTCAATGTCCACGTTTCGGCGGAAATCACGGTAATCTCGGGCGATGAAGTAGCCTCGACCGCCTTTTGCACCTGCGTATTTCACGATGACAGGTCCGTCGATGTTGTGCGGGTCTTCAACCACTTTGGGCATCGTGCATCCACCGTCTTCGAGCCATTGTCGCTGGAGGGCTCGGCTGCTCTCCCAGTGCAGGATGTTTCGGTTGCCGAACGTGGGGACCTCAAGGTTCCTGAAATTGTTCGCCCCGAGGTATTCAACCAACGATCCGTGGGGAACGATGATGACGTTCTTTTCTCGGAACCATTCGGCGTAGTCAAGCATTTCTCGGTAATCTTCGAGCATCAACCACTCATCGGGGTCTGCTCCGGGAAAGGCCTTGTAGAACCGACGACGGTTTTCGCCCACAGCAATGCCGAGGGTGCGGAAGCCTTCCTGGCGTGCGCCGTGAAGGATTTGAAGCGATGAATGGGAGGCGACGACGCCAACGGTGATGGCCTCCTTGTCGTAGCCTTGGAGCCATTCTTGCACCGTAGTGTGTGGTACGCCCATATGGAGGGGTTTCGTAATCGCTCTATGAGTATTATGTCCGGGAAACCTGTCGGCCGGCCATCACGTCACCCATGATGGTTGCTCGTGATGCAAGAAATCCGGCTGAAACGGGTGAAGGTTTCATGGGGTTGTTTCGCACCGTTCGGTGCATGGACGAAACGTCAAGCCCAGCTCGAATCACCTACGGGGGCTACCTGCGACTCGAGGAACTTCTGACGTTGCAAGATGGCCCGGAAGGATACACGCCCCCGCCGTCCAACGACGAACTCCACTTCATCATCGTTCACCAAACCTTCGAGTTGTGGTTCAAACTGATCCTTCGAGAGTTGAAAGAGGCCCGAGGCTTGATGGATGTTGAGCGAATTGATGAGGCGAGCATCCCTCGCGTCGTTCACCATTTGGAGCGTGTGAGTGAAATTTTCCGGTTGCTGGCCGACCAGTGGAAGGTCATGGAGACCCTCTCACCACAGGACTTCCTAGCGTTCAGGGACCGGCTGGGCACTTCATCCGGCTTTGAGTCATGGCAGATGCGTGAACTTGAGGTGCTGATGGGCTTGGACAACGAGCAACGAATGGGTGGCATGGACCCGCTCGCTCATATGCAACGGTTGGCTGAGGAAGGCAAAGTTCCAGCCGCAGCTTTGGCCGATCTTGAGGCCACCTCAAGGGCGCCTTCGCTCAACGATGTGCTTACCACTTGGCTGTCCCGCACCCCGATTCACGGATCATCTCCCCATGACCAAGAGGATGACGCCGTGGTTCAGGCCTACATCGATGAGCATCTCAAGGCCATGCGTGCGCACGGGGAACAGGTCATCGCTCACATGACCGCCATTGGACACGGGGAGGAGGCCACGCTTCGACCAAGAATTGAAGCCGGCGTACAGGCAGCGGAATCTTTCCTCGCCCCCGAGGGCAAGGCCATGCGGCATCGAGCGGGGCTGCTCTTCATCGAATCCTACCGGGACCTCCCGCTGTTGTCCTGGCCACGCCGACTGATTGACAGTTTTGTCGACCTTGAGCAGTCCATGCTTCTGTTCCGTGCGCACCACGCTCGAATGGTGGAACGGATGATCGGGCGTCGAATGGGGACCGGTGGCTCCAGTGGTGTGGACTACCTCGACGCCACCACGAAGTACCGAATCTTTGTTGATTTGTGGGCTGTTCGCACCTTGCTGGTCAAGCGAGACGCCCTCCCTGAAATGGACAACGCCGATTTCTACGGCTTTACCTCGAGCGGTTCAACTCACTCGTGAGGGTCGATGTCGATGGGAATCAAGTGATTCTCGTACTCGTAGAGGGCGATCTTGAGCGGGTCGAGGACGAAGCGGATGTTGGCTTCCTCGAGGCCGTAGAGGGAAACGAGTTCCTCCTTGAACTGCTCACGGAGCACATCTTCGGTGGCGTAGAGGGGGGCGCCCATTCCGATTTGGAGGGCACGGGCACCAATGATTCGAGCGCGTTCAAAGCGGGTGTGTTGGCGTGCTGGCTTGACCATGAGCAATCACATGCGAGAGACTCGCAGTCGTCCGACATAGCGACTCTTTTTGAACCTACCTCACTCTTCTGACCCGTTTTCATGGATGGCTACGTCGCCCTTGGTCCGAAGAAGACGAACATGGCTCACCATGGCAGGGAGCAGGGCCAACACCAACGCGAGGCCCACGAGCAACGGGAGCGTGCCTTCGTTCTCCCGCTGTCGCTTAGGCAGGTCTTCACCCCCATCGTTGGGGTCCAACGAACCGGTGGGGGCCAACGACGCCACGTTGAGCGCTCGAACACCCTCACGCTCGAGGAGGACCACCACCGAGGTGTTGTCCATCCACGAATCAGCGCTGAGCATCAATTCGCCTGCCTCAGCCGGGGCCGACAGACGCCGGTAGGCCACGGACGGGTGAAGTTCACCCGTCGTTTCATGCGGTACAGGTGCGACCAACCAAGCGGCCAGGGTGCCATTGATGCTGGCGTTCCATTGGAGGGTACCGTTGACCAGTTGAACCTGTTCTAAAGCGCTCCAATTGTTCGATTGGTTTTCGAGAGTCAAATTCAGATCCATGGCTTGCCGGGTACCGGTCAAGAGGTGTGTTCCGTCCACCACCAGGGACGGATAGAACATCAGTCGGTAGTCCACATCGTTCCGGAGTTTCGAATCCGAGAGGAAGGTGGTATCTTGCGGCGAGGGGTGGTGCTGAAGAATGACGACATTCGGGTCTGAATACATTCGCAGTTGGTCGCTCACTTGCTGGCAAGGCTCGCACCAATCGGCGCTGAAGTATTCGATAAGGTGGGCAGGGCGGTGGGCCTCGCAGGACTCGTTGCTCAAGCATGATGCCGAGAGCACCATCACATCCAGCAGCGCGCCAGCGTTCGCTTCCTCCTGGGTGGGCTGGGCAGAAGCAGGAACAAGGCTGAGCAGCAGGACCGCAGTCAGCAGGACCGGCCACGGTTGGGAACCCATGAACAGGGGGGGAGGCATTTGTTCAAAAGGGGTCTCCTCTCACCTCACACCATGGAACCTCCGTGGTGGCGCCGTCCATCCACTCTTCCGTTGGTGCTCGCCGTTATGGCGCTGCTCATCGTCGTGGTGGGGGGTTCCATCCGCATCAACGACGCCGGTGAGTCGTGCCCGGAATGGCCAACCTGTTTCGGCACCTGGCATTTCGTCGTCTCTGAAGACGACCAAGCTGCTTACTGGGCGGCCAACCCGGACCAAATTGACTCACGAGGCGAAGACCACCGATACACCGTGTTCCAAATTTTTGTTGAATGGTTCCATCGGATGCTGGTCGGTGTCATCGCTTTGCCCATCGTCTACAACGTGCTGGCGATGAGGAAATGGCGTGAACGGTACGGGTCAACGGTTGAACGGGCCGCTCAATTTTCCGCCGCTCTGTTGGTGATACAAGCGACGGCCGGCTACGTTACCGTTCGCTTTGACAACGCTGATTGGACCGTTGCGCTCCATCTGTCGTTGGCGTGCATCTTCACGGCGGGCTTGCTTTGGCAACACATGGCGATGCGCATCACGGAGGGTGCTTCGTGGGCTTTTCTGCAAGCACCTGCACCCTTTGTCGCCGCCCAATCGGTGCGGGTTCACTCCATGACGGCAGCGGTCGGTCTTTTGCTCGTCCTCGGTGCTTGGGTATCGTCTTCTGCCGGTGGCCAATACAACCAGAGCTGTTCAGTCGGCTTCCCCGACGGTTGGCCAAAGTGTCAGGGGTCGTTTTTACCCTCACTTGACGGCCCGGGTATTTTCATTCAGATGATTCACCGGTTTGGTGCCCTGCTGGTCGGTCTCGTCTTGGTGTTGGGTGTGAGCAACCTCCGCATGGCTTCAAAGCAAGAGCCAGGAAGCGCAGAACTTGTCAAGCTGGCAGAAATCACCACCGGCGTTTGGATGCTCAACGTCATGGTCGGCGGCTCCTACATCGTGTTTGCCAAGGTGGGCGATTTCCCAGAGTGGCTCTCACTCCTTCACTTGGTGGTCGGCGTGGGTGCCTTCCTTGCAGCGGTGGTGTTGATGTTCGCCACGCGTTTTGCTGGCACACAGAACAACACGTCATCCGGTTCAGGTGAGCAGGAATGAGCGAACCTGCCTCGGCTGACGACCACCCTCACCCGGGGACGGTCAAGGTGATGATGCAACTGATGAAGCTGCGCGTTATCGTCTTGTTGCAAATCACGGCGCTGTGTGCTATTCTCGTCCACGACACCTTCGCTCGCTACGGGGTTATGGACATCGAGCGGACCTGGAGCCAAACCCTGTGGGTCTCCCTCATCACGGTGGTGGGTGGAACCCTCTCTGCCGGTGGCTCAAACGCCATCAACATGTGGTACGACGCCGACATTGACCCGCACATGCGGCGAACCATGAATCGCCCCATTCCGCTCGGTCATGCGACGCCGCAATTTGCCCTGATCTTCGGCTCCATCATCGCCATCATCGGTTCAAGCCTTTTTCTGCTCGTCAGCGTGAAGGCGGCGTTTTGGTCGGCGTTTTCGGTGCTGTTCTACGTTCTCGTCTACTCGATGTGGCTGAAGCGACGCACGCCTCAAAACATCGTGATTGGCGGGATTGCTGGCTCCACCCCTCCGCTCATCGGCTGGGCGGCGGCCGCCGGTGATTCCATCGCCAACGCCAACATGCTTGACCTTGGTTCCCCTGTGCCCTGGATGCTGTTCTTCCTCATCTTCCTCTGGACACCGCCTCATTTCTGGGCCTTGGCCTTGTACAGGTCAGGGGAATACGGTAAGGTGAACATCCCCATGCTCAACGAAGTGAAAGGTGCTGAACACACCGTGTTTCAATCCAAAGTCTACTGCGTGCTGCTGCTGATGTTGGGCTCAGTGCCCTGCTTTTGGCCGGAATCCGGTCTTCCGTTGCTGTGGGCATTCGTCTCGGGCGGGCTCACCGTGTGGTATGCGGCCTCCGTTTGGGCCATCGACCCTCACGAGCCCTTTGATGAAAACGGCCGCATGCCGAAGGCGGCCAAATCCTTCTTCCGAAGTCTGTTTTACCTCGGTTGGATGTTCCTTTCCCTGGTTGTCATCGCCTTCATCCCACCCGCCTGGTTGGGTTTCTTGGGCCCGCTGTGATGCGCTTTTCTGTCGTTCGGACAGAGTCTCAGCCACCGTCATCTTGATGAGCGGTTCTTAGGTGGACGGCTTGCGAGCGGCAGTCGCATAGCCTGGCCATTGCGCTGGATTGCTAATCCAGTGGTGTCTCACCTCGGGAGTTCGAATCTCCCCTGCCGCGCCAATGCTCACTCAAAGAAGTCATCAAAGTCCATGGCAGCGGCGCTGTTTCGCTTGCGGGCTTCGATCACGCGCTTCAGCCGCTTTCGCTTCTTGAGCATCAAGGGCAGGAGAATGAAGTTGAGCACGATGGTTGCGAGCAAGGCGACACCGGCCAACTGGAATTCTTCCACGCCCATGGCGTCGTTCAACTTCTGGAGCCACGGAATGCCCAATGGGGGCTCGGGGGGTTCGGGCTCAGGCGGAATGAGGTGTTGATTGTAAGACCACCAGTCGTCATCGATGTGCACGCGCTCAATGTTGTCGGACGGGTAGTTGGCGAGCATCATTTCGTTGCCAACGCTGTCGATGGGTGCGAAAATGTAGTAGTAGGTTCGCATGGGTTGGATGCCGTCTCGGTCAAGGCCGCTTTGCACGAGCGATCCTTCCTCGCCGGGGGTTCCCGTGAGGCCGCTGAACAGGGGTTCAATGAACCGAAGGTCGATGTCAACAGGGCGCGTCTCAACACGGTACATGTTCCACGTCAGTTCGCCCTGCGCTTCGTGGGCTGGCCAGGTCCACGTGAGGGTCGCGTTGTAGCACAACGACCAGTCCTGCTGCGCTTCAAAGCAGGCAGTGTCGTTGGTGAAGACCCATGTGTGGCTCAGCCCCTCGAGTGTGGTCGAAGGTGGAATCGCATCGCCGCAAAGTTGGGCGGCCGCGCCGTCAACACGAGTGATGTTGGCTCGCTGCAGATTGGCATTTCCTTCACGGTCAATGGGGATGATGGCATACGAGGCACAAATGCCCGTCTCGAGGGGTACGGGGTCAAGCCATGTCACCGTCTCGAGGGAGAGGGTGGTGGTGAACGAGTCCAAGGTGAGTTCTTCCCAGATGTTTTCGTTGATGCCGCCAGCGGTTTCTGGGAACACGGTGGTGCCTGAAATACCTGCAATCTTGTAGACGTTCCACCCACCCACATAGGGGTTGGTCAGGTCGCCAGTGCCCGTCCAGTTCAGTTCGATTTGCCCTCCTTCAAGTTGGGTCCACTCAACGCCAGTGGCGGTCACATCGGCGGTTGGGAGCACGCCGATGAGGAGAAGGACACCGTCCTTCGTCATCGAGATGTCCACCTCGGTGAAATCAGGGCCAAACGTGTAGGAATCCACGCCGTCGAGGAACTCCCAAGCCACGCTGTCAACATCGGGGAGGTAGCGAAGGTCAACGGTGCTCAAGTCGATGTTTTCGGGCAGGATGGCCGTGAGGTTGAGGTTCAAATCCACGCTTCGTAGGCCGGGGTCGTCCGCCGATGCAGCGTCGATGGACACGTCGATCATCATCAACGGAGAATCGCCGCCTCCGATACCGTAATTCTTCCCAAGATGCGGGAGGAGCATGCTCCGCGAGGCCGTGGCTTCCTCCTCGGTGATGGCAAATCCAGTCATGTAGGGTTCGTCGATGGATACCGAGTTTAACACATCAAACTCAACGTAGGCGTACTCGGTTTCACCAAACGGGTCGGTGGCTTGCAGGGTCAGGTTGTGGTGGCCCAAACCAAAGGCTTCGCCGGTTCGGTTGAGGGCTTGTCCGTGACCCCACACATAGAACCCTTCTCGCCACGTGAAATTGAGCGGTTGTGAGGCGATGGAACCGTATCGGGCCACCAGCTCAACATCGTCGGTGGTGAGGTAGATGTCGTCGTCAGAGTTGGTCTGCACGTAGGGGTTGATGGGGCCGACCCGAACGTCAACATTGAGTTGGTACAGATTGTCACTCATCCGTACATCTTCCCCGTTTTGGTAAATGGTTGGTAGCTGGACACGAATGAGGCGATCGTCTCCGGTCGTGGTCATGTTGAAGTTGCAGGTGGCGGTATCACCGGGATGCATGACGGGAATCAGGCAGGTGGTGTCGACCTCCAAGTCGTACTGTGAGTTGTAGACCTGGTAGGAGACCGAGACGTTCTCCACCGACATATTACCCAGATTGGCGTAGGTGGTGATGACGCGGTCGGTTCCGTAGTAAAACTCCGAGGATTGAGCGCTGTGGCTCGGGTAGACATTGACCACCTTGAGGTCAATGCTGTCGTTGAGCACGATTTCAAACGAAGCGAGGTTGTTGCCTGGGTTGAGGTCGCCGTAGGGGTTGCCGGTGCTCGAAAACAAGCCGTACTTGAGTAGGTAGCGGCCCTCTTGACCGTAGCTGAACGCTGGCAGGTTGATGTTGAACGGATCGGTTCCACCCCAAGCAGGGAGGTTTGCGACCGTTTTGTAGGCCTCTTTGAGCATCATCGTGTCGTCAGCATCCCAAAGTTGCCAGCCAAACTGACCAGAGAAGGTGCAAACGCCGCACAGGGTTGATTCGCCTTTGGACTTGAAGACGTACTCGGTTCCGGTGTTGAGCACCTGTTCTTCATTGTACTCTGCAAGGTTCTGCAGGTGAATCAGCGGGTTGTGGGCGGCGTCCGCCACCACGTCAACGAAGTCTTCGGTGAGGTTGATGTTGAACCGGAACTCGTCGTCAGCTGCCATCTGGTCGTTTTGACTGAAGGTGTACACCACGGTGAAGATGCCTTCAGAATTCGAGCCGGGGCTCCACAAATCGCTGGAATCAACGGCGACCGATGATTGTCCGGGGATGTTTCCGATGTTGAACTGGCCCGAGTCGTCAAACACAGACTTGCATTGCGCCACGGTCACATCGCCTTCGCAGGCGTACCATGTGAGGGTTCGAGAGGCGCCAGAGGGGGAAGCGTAGTTGTTGGTCACCTCGGCGGAAAATTCCAGCGTGTCAAAGGAGGAATACCACGCATCGGGGCGCGGCGAGATGCTGTCGGTGATGCCAATCGACCCCGGCACGGCCGCACTCGAGACGGGGACGGTGACGAGCGCCCCGAGCGAAGACAGCAGGAGCATCAGAACAAACCCAAGGCTCGCTTGTTGCTTGGTAACTTGACGTTGCTTGCGCTCGCTCATCACGCTTTCCTCGCATCCGTGATTCAAAGACTCATCGCTTGGAACGGAGTCTTTGACGTGAATCTGTTGCGTAGTGAGCGGGACCAAACCTCTGGGATGCGGGGAGGTCTGGCAGAGAAAAAGCGGCAACCTCTTGAATTGTGCAGGGCTGGTTAAACCATGCGCAGGGCGTCCCATCACAGCGAACGGGATGAAGGCGGCCTCACCGCTGTCATCGAGTTCCTGTCCGCCTTTACGCTGTTTTTGATGATCCTCACGGCCTTTCTGTCGCTGGCCCAACTCCAAATGGGTTCAAACGACCCGGGTGTCGACCGCCTGGACCGAGCGGCATCCTTGGGGCTTGATCGCCTGACCTCTGGCGAGGGTTGGTTCGTTCCCATGGTCGACGACCTCGATTACGAAAATGCGACGTCGGATTGGCATACGGCTGACGCCGAAGCGCTTGATTCGGGACGGGTGCAACCCGGGCTGATGTCACATCACAAACTCGACATGAATCGCATCAATGCCTTGCATAAGGTCACCGAAGACGGCATGGCGGCGGGCTTGGGGTTGGACAGCGACATGAGCCTCCACCTGAGCATTCGAGTGCTTGAAAGCGACATTCCCGAGCGCAATGGCTTGGTGTTGTTTGACGGTGGAACAGAGCGTGGCACCGCACCCTCGAGTTCAACGGCCTATCGCTCCTTCCAACAAGACGGTGAACAGATTTCTGTTGTGCTGGAAGTCCACGACGGAGGCCGGAAAAACAACATCCTCCACATCACGGAGGTGATGGTCCGCCCCGCTTCGGCTGGCCCGGAATGGATTGAACTCCACAACCCCAACGACTTTGCCATCTCGCTCAAAGGATGGTCCTTCAACCACACCTCCGGTTCGACCTCAAGCAACCTCTTGCTGCAGAACGGCGTGGTGTCCGGCCAATCCCTCTCCGTGTTGACCGGCGACCCCTCATCACAAGCGGTGGGCAACGCCACCCATGTCATTGACCTTGGTGCGCTCGGCTTCCTTGGCGTTGGTCAGCTGGACGGATTGGCCGACGGTCGTGGGCTTCTGAGCCTCCGCTACACCCAACTCGACGAAATCACGCCGGCCGATGTGGTCCGCGTGGCGTGGGGTGGCGACACTCAACTGTTCATGGTGACCGGCCAATCCTTGGTGTGGGACGGCACGGACCGCTTCAGTTCATCAGCATGGAGCCTCGAAGACGTCCCCTCACCCGGTGAATACGAGGCATGATTCGCTTCTCACTGCGAGTTCATCGTCCAAACACTTCATCAACCCGGGGCGTTTCCTTCCGCTTGGTCCCATGCAACCCACCAGCGTATACACCCGAGACCGTTGCGTGACGGGCATCCACGGATTGGATGAAATCCTGCGTGGCGGGATTCCCTACGGTTCGACCGTTTTGGCCGCTGGAACGTGCGGTTCAGGCAAAACCACTCTCGGCATGGAATTTCTCGTTCGGGGTGCACTGGCCGGTGAAGCTTGTGCGCACTTTACGGCCACGGAACCCTCCGTCAAACTCCTCGAAAACATTCGTCAGTACGCCTTCTTCGACATGAACATGGTCGATTCGGGCCTGATCAACGTCTTTGACATGGACGTGCTCTATTCATGGCTGGGCCTCGAGAAGGCCTCCTTTGATTTGGACGACGTCCACGCCCTCATCAAATCCATCGTCGACATCGTCAACACCATCGGTGTCACTCGCTTGGTGATTGACTCGGTCACCACGCTGTGTTACAAGATTAAATCGGAACAACTGATTCGAGATTTCTTGTTCACGCTTGGAAAGAAACTCGCCACGCTCGGGTGCACGACCATCCTGATTTCTGAAATCACATCGGCCACCGAAAACGCCCACTGGTCGTCGTTCGGTGTGGAAGAAGCCATCGCCGACGGCATCATTGTCATGGGCGATTCGGAGCGCATGGGCCACCTCCTTCGTTTCCTTCAAGTGGTGAAGATGCGGGGTACCTCGCACAGTCGAGCCAAACACGCAATAGAGCTCACGCCTCTGGGCGTGATGCTCATTCCGATGTTGAAGTGGGGTGCTTCGAGTGATAACGCCTCTCGATGGGGGGCTTAGGGATGTTTGAACTCGATCAGATGATCGCTGAGCAACTCACCCAAGTTTCCTTGGGAAGCTCCGTGCAGGTTCGCTTGAGTTCTGCGAATGCGTTTGCCGTGACCGCCAGCACCATGATTCCCCTGATGCAGATGTTCGAAATGGGCGGCGTCTACATCTCGGCCAGTCGAGGTGCGGTTGAAATCATACAGGCTTTCGAAGCCATCGGTGTTGATGTTTCCAACATCCATTTCCTTGACCTGGTTTCCTCGGGTGTTCTTGGCGGGACGGATGTGCCGTACAACAACATCACCTTCATCGACAGCCCCATCATGCTGGAAAGCATCCTGCTGCGCACTCTTTACACGCTTCGAACCGTGAACAACCAGCGCAACTTCGTCTTCCTCGACAGCGTGAATGCGCTGGCGATTTACAACGACGACCGCATGCTCGCCGAGTACCTTCACACCTTCATCAACACCTTCCGCCAGCGCGAGGTGCTTTCAGTGATTCTCAACGTTCCCGACCAAACACCTCCGCTGGTGTTGGCCAACCTGGACACGTACTGCACGGACCTGATCGACCGGGGGCAAGTGGTCCTCCTCTGAGGTGATGAATGATGGCTCGCAAAATGACATTTGATCCCGAAGACGAGGAGTTCTTCGGCTCTGTCGGTTCCTTCGGCGTACCAAAGTTCGACAACGAAATGCGTGGCGGTGTGCCTCGTGGCTTCACCATGATTGCGTTCACCGAAACAGGTTCGGGAAGTGAATTATTTGCTAAACAGTTCACCTCGCCGGCTGAAGAGCCCGAAAACACCCTTTACATCGCCACTGACGAAGGTCAACAAGAAATCATTCGAATTTTCAAGAAATACAACTGGCCCCTCGACATCAACGTCCGCACCATCGGTGAGGAATACAACGCCAACGTGCTGGAGCGAGAACTCTTGGCCAGCCGTTACCGATTGGAAGGGTTCCAGTTGGACGACATTCAGCGGCTTGCTCAAACCCGATTCGTGGACGATAGCAGCCAAGACTACCTCACCGAGGTCACCAACGAAATCATGGGCCTTGGACCGTATTTTAGGGCCGTCCTCGACAACCTGGACTTTTTCCTCCAGCGTGAGGACCCGGCTCGCGTGATATCCATGGTCCGTATGCTTCAAGCCCACGCCCAGATGGTCCGTGGCTTGCTCATGATTTCGGTGTCCACCGACGGCCTTGACCCGGCCATCAAACAGGAATTGTCTTCCATCGCCGACATGGTCTTGTCGTTCAAGGTTCGAACCATCGGTACGGATTTTGAGAACTCGATGATTGTCTCCAAGTTCAGAAACGCTCCGGAGAACCTCAAGATTCTCGTGTTCCGTGTCACGCCCGAGGAGGGCATCACGCCAGAAACCGTGGAACGTATCGCCTGAAGGGCGCTGTGGACCAAACGACATGTCCAAAACGGTCGGGGGCTCGCCATCCATCATGGGGAAGCGAGCAGCGACCGGCGGGTTCGACGCCTCGGGCATCGATGCCGACGCTTGGGAAATGCTTGAGGGGCAACTCGAAGCCACCATTCCCAACTACGACCGCGTCAACACCTGGATGACCTTCGGTCAAGACAAGCGCTGGCGGCGAAACGTCCGAAACCATGCTGAGCCTGGTATGAAGGTGCTTGAAGTGGGATGCGGCCCCGGGTCGTTCGCTGAGGATTTGGTCGGGATGGAACTGACCTGCCTCGACCCCTCGCCTGAGATGCTCGCCACGGCACAACCACGGGTTGATGCTGCCCGTGCGGCTCGCGGTGAGGGTCCCGCTGAATACGTTCAGGCCATTGCCGAAAACATCCCGCTGCCCGACAACACCTTCGACATGGTCTTCTGTCTGTTTTCCTTCCGAGATTTCCAAGACAAAGCACAGGGGTTGAGGGAAATTTATCGCGTGCTCAAACCCGGTGGCCGTCTGGTGATCTGTGATGCAGGGAAAGCGAACAAGCTGCACGGTTTCTTCGGCTACCTGTGGATGAACAGCGTGGTCCAAGTCATGGCCCGTCTCATCACCAAAGAGAAGAATCATCCATGGAAGGGGTTGGCCGCCAGTTACACGCACTACGGCACCAACGGCTACTACCGGAACATGCTACGAGAAGTAGGATTTTCCAATGTTCAAGGACGCCTTCTCTATCCGTTTGGCATGGCCAGCCGATTCCGTGGCACCAAGCCCGAAAACTGAGGCCAAGAACGCACCCCGTTAGACTCTTAAACCCCCTTTCGGTGCGAAAATCAACAGGTGTTCTTCATGGGTATGTCCGAAGTCCTTCGAAGCATCAAAACGGCCGAGCAAGACGCCGAAAAGCGACTTGCAGAGGCCCAAGAAGAAGCCTCCAAAATCCTCTCAGATGCCCGTCGAAAAGCATCCGAGATGGTTCAAGACGCCGCCGATGAAACCGTGGCCATGACCCAGAAGATTCTCGATGATGCACGAGCCGAGGCACAAGGCGAAGCCGACCAGGTCAAAGCGACCGGGGCCGGCGAAGTCAGCAAGATCGAATCCAACTCTGCAAGCAACCAAGACGCCGCCGTGAAGATGGTGGTCGATGCTCTTTCATCCGAGTGAGGCGGTACCATGTTTGACACGGTCGCTATGTCTCGCCTGACGGTCGCAGCCCCTGTTGACCGCATGGCGGACGTGTTGCGTGAGTGCACCAATCTCGGCTGTGTCCACATCGAATCCTACACGAACTTCGAAGACGGCGTGAACGTCGGCCACGCCAGCGATTCCGAAGAGGCCAACCATGTGAGCGCCCTTCTTGCGAAGGTTCGTGCTGCCATTTCCGCCTTCAAGCCGGTGAACGCCGATGGCCCTGTCCCCATCAAGCGAGTGAAGGAACTGCTTGAAGGCTCCTTTGCCGATGAACTCCAAAAGGGTCTTGACCTGCTCGACACGCACCGAGATGCTGAAGCAGAACTCGAAGTCCTCGACGAACAAATCCACCTCTTGCGACGCCTTGAGCCTTTGAACATGGACCTTGAGCTGTTGTCCGGCTCAAGCCGTGTCGAAGTCTACGTCGCTGAGACCAAAAAATCCAGCAAAGCCGCCAACGTGTTTGGTGCCCTGCTACAGAAGGTTGAATTGGCTGCTGCCCCGGGTATTGTGGCCGTTGCCTGCCTCCCTTCCGAGGGTGCCGAGGTCCAGATGGCCCTCGGCGAGTTGGGCGGTAAGCCCGTCCAAATTCCAAACATGGGCGGTACGCCAGCTGAGGTCCTGAAATCGCTGCTCGCCAAGCGAAGCAAGGTCGAGGGCACCATGTTTTCTGCTTCCGAAGACGCCGAGCGCTGGGCTCGAAACAACGGACGAAACATCCTCGCCATTCACGAATACCTCGTCAAGGAAGACGGCATTCACACGGCGCCAACGCAACTTGCCGTTTCCGGGCAAGCCTTTGCACTCGATGCTTGGGTGCCAACCGACAAGGCTGGCGCCGTGAAGGCCGCCCTCAAGGACTTCGCCTCTCACATGGAGGTCGAGGCCTTCGTCGACGATCACCACCATCATGACGACGACCATGACGACCATGACGGCCATGACGACCATCACGAGCCCACGCCGCCCGTGGCTTTGGAAAACGGGAGCGTTTCTCGTCCGTTCGAACTGCTCGTCGGCCTCGTTGGCCGCCCTGCCTACGGTACGTTCGACCCGACGTTCTTCATGATGCTGACCTTCCCGGTCATCTACGGCCTGATCCTCGGGGACTTCGGCTACGGCCTGATCATCTTCTTGCTCGGCGTCTACTTCGGAACCAAACCCTTCGCCGCAGACCCCGTGGCCAAGAACGGCATCACCATCCTGAAGTGGATGGGCGTTTGGTGCATGATTTGGGGCTTCTTGTTCGCTGAAGGCTTTGGCTTTGTCTGGGACGACACCGGGCGAATGGGCGACGCCTCCCCGCTCGCAGGCTTCTATGCATGGACCTACGACAACATCACCTTCCCCAACTTCTGGACTGACACCCTCCGCATGGACTACACTCACATTCCCTTCCACCGAGCCACCAGCTCCATCCAAGAATACGTCCTGCTTTCCGTCTACCTCGGCATTGCTCACCTTATGTTCGGCTACATCCTTGGTTTCATTAACGTCGCACGGGCGCACGGCATGCTCGCTGCCTTCTTTGAGAAGGGCAGCTGGATGATCATCCTCACCACCGGTACCGCCCACATCTATGGCTTCTTGACCGGCAAGCACGCTGTCTTGGATCTAACGCCGTACGCCATGGCCATGCTGGTCGGCGTGGGCTGCCTCATCATCGGTTTGGCCATCTATGAGAAGTTCGGCTGGGCCGGTGGTATCATCATGGGCCCCATCGAGACCTTCGGCCTGCTGGCCAACACCCTGTCGTACCTGCGTGTCATGGGCGTCGGCGTCGCCGGCGTCAAGATCGCTCAAGTTTCCCTCGACATGGGTTGGGACCTCATGTTGTCCGGCGGCGGTGTCGCTACCATCGTGTTGGGTCTCGTGCTCTTCCTCTTCATCCAGGCCTTTGCGCTCGCCCTTGGCATCCTCTCCCCTAGCATTCACGCAGCCCGTCTCCACTTCGTTGAGTGGATGGGCAAGTTCTACAGCGGCACCGGTCGGGTTTTTACCCCGATTGGCGGTCGCACCCTCCATACGGAGGGGCAATCATAGTCCCATGGACAACAAACTGGAGGTAGAAAAAATGAACAAGAATACCCTGAAAACGAGCCTGCGCACCCTGATCGTTCTGCTGACCGTCGCCTTGGTCGCCCAAGGCGTCGCTGCTGTGGAAGATACCACGACGGACAGCGGTGCAACCGACGGAATGACCGGCGACGTTGGTGTCGGCCTGGCCCTTGGCCTCGCTGCCATCGGTGCTGGCTTCTCCCAAGCTGCCATCGGTAGCGCTGCCATCGGCATGATCGCCGAAGACGGTAGCAAGTTCGGTTACGGCCTGATTTTCACCGCTCTCCCTGAATCCATTGTGATTCTCGGTGCGCTCCCGCTCTTCCTCCAAGGCTGAGGACGACGGTTGACCGGTGGGCTCTGCCCACATCGAAAACGAAGACGGAGACGATACGATGACCCTTGAAACACTTGCCAACGACATCGCTGCTGCTGCTGAAAAAGACGCAAAAGCGCTGATCGCTGAAGCCAAGGCCGAAGCCAAGCAACTGCTGGCCGACGCTGAAGCCAAAGCCAGCGCTCTGCGAGACGAAGCACAACAGCGAGCAGAAAAAGAAGCGACGCAGATTGCACGAGAAACCGTAGCGAGCGCCCGACAGTCCAACCAAAAGGACGTGTTGATCGCTCGCCGCAAGGTGCTCGATGCGACCTACGAGGCCGCTCGAACTCACATCGCCGACCCCGGCATGAAGGGACGAGCAGCGCTTCTCAAGACCCTGCTGTCCCAGTCCAAGAAACTGGCCAAAGGCAAGTTCGTGATTCTGCCCGTTGAGGTTGACCGCGCGGCCATCTCGAAAGAGGCCGGCGACCGTAAGGTCGGCGAGAGCGTGGACGGCCTGGGCGGCTTCGTGCTTGAGGCCGAAGACGGGTCGGTGTCGTTTGACATGCGATTTGACAACATGCTTGAGCGAGCCTGGTCCAACCAGCTCGCCGCCGTGAACGAAACCCTGTTTGGATGAAGAAGGTGAGAAGATGATGCTCGGCAACACCCCCTATGTCGTCTCACGTGCCAAGGCACGACGACAGAAGTTGGCGGACCGTGCACGTTTACGACAGCTCATCAACCAGTCCGTGGACCAGTTGACCGTGGCCGTGGGTGACCTCGGCTACCGCACTGAAATCGATTTGTACGCCGGTAAATTAGCCGGCGGTGACCTCGTGGAAGCAGCACTGACGCACAACTTGGAATCCGAATTGACGCAAATCGTCAACATGACCAACAAATCCATTCGGCCCCTCATTGAGATTTACACGTCTCGCTTTGAGTATCAAAACGCCAAGGCGGTCTTCCGTGCGATTCACAACGAAGTCTCGGTTGAAGAAGTCGGCAACAGCATCCTCCCCGAGATCAACGACGTGAACACCCCTTGGCTCAAGGTGGTGGAAAGTTGCGACGACATGAAGTCTGCAGCGAACCTGATGCGGCGCAAGGCCTTCGGGCCTGCCCTCGCCAAGGTGCCTGAAGACGGTCGTCTCTCGGACTACGAAGATGCGCTTGATCGCCACTACTACGCTGCGTCCCTCAAGGCGCTGGGTCAAGCCAAAGGCGCACCTGCTCGCTTCTTGAAGCAGTTGTTCGCCGCAGAAATCGATCACACGAACATCTCGAACATCTTGGAAGCCAGTGCGGTTGGCATTGACAATGAACGTCTGGTATCGCTCCTGATTCCTGGTGGCCGACTTGTGCCCAAGCGTGCGTTCTCCTCCATCGCCACCGGTGGACGAAGCGCCATGTTGGATTTGCTTCGCAGCGCCAACAAGTTCGATTACGCCTCGTTTGAATCCGCCCTCGAAGAAGCCGAAACAACCCGAAGCCTCGACTCGGTGGTCACCTGGATGAACGCACGGGAGCATGACATGATGCAACGGATGAGCTACCTCCATCCCGTATCTGCCCTCCCCATCATCTACTACATCGCCATGAAAGTTCAGGAGGTCTCCGACCTTCGACTCATCGTCCGTGGACGACTGGCCGGTTTGTCGGCCGCTGTGCTTGAGGCGCATCTACTCTGAGGTGATGATGAATGGAGATTGCAGTCGTTGGTTCTCCTGCCTTTACCCTTGGCTTCCAGCTCGCTGGGCTTTCGAGCCTTTACAATCCAGACGGCGAAGAGGAACTGCACACCACGCTTCGCTCCCTACTCAACAACAAGTCCGTTGGTATCATGGTGGTCGACTCCGCCGTGATGGCCACGCTGCCCGAACGATTGCGAGATCAATTGTCGGCGTCCGTCTCCCCCACCGTGCTCGGCATCGGTACGGAGGAAGACACCACCTTGCGAGACACCATTCGCAAGGCCATTGGAGTCGATTTGTGGAAGTGATGTTCCAACCCAAAAACAGGAGGAAGAAAAAATGAGCAATGAAGGAGTGATTTACCGAATTTCGGGACCGGTGGTAACCGCCACTGGCATGAACGCTGCAATGTACGACGTTGTCCGTGTTGGCCACGAAGGTCTCATGGGCGAAGTGATTGAGCTGCACGGCGACAAGGCCGTTATCCAGGTGTACGAAGACACCTCGGGTATTCGACCTGGCGAACCCGTGCTGAACACCGAAGAGACGCTCTCCGTTTCCTTGGGCCCCGGCCTCCTGACCCAAATTTACGACGGTATCCAGCGACCTCTTGCCACCCTTGAGGAAGTCATGGGTGTGTTCATCACCCGTGGTGTCGATGCCGACGCTTTTGACATGGAGAAGACCTGGACCTTTGAGCCTCAAGTCGCCAAGGGCGATGAAGTGGTCAGCGGCCAAGTCATCGGCCACGTCCAAGAAACCGAGACCATCGTTCACAAAATCATGGTCCCTCCCGGCAAAGGCGGCAAGGTGAAGTCCATCGAATCCGGTGACTTCAACGTGACCCAAACCGTCTGTGTCCTCGAGGACGGCAGCGAGTTGCAGATGATGCAGAAGTGGCCGGTTCGAACCCCTCGCCCCTTCACGCAGAAGTACGCTCCTGACACCCCCCTCGTCACCGGTATGCGCATCCTTGACTTCCTGTTCCCGCTCGCCAAGGGCGGTGCAGCCGGTATTCCCGGTCCATTCGGTTCTGGAAAGACGGTCACGCAGCAATCCCTGGCCAAGTACTCCGACGCTCAACTCGTCGTTTACATCGGCTGCGGTGAGCGCGGCAACGAGATGACCGAAGTGTTGGACGAATTCCCTCACCTGATCGACCCCAACACCGGCAAGCCGCTGATGAACCGTACGGTCATGATCGCCAACACGTCCAACATGCCGGTGGCTGCTCGTGAAGCATCCGTTTACACCGGTATCACCATCGCCGAGTATTTCCGCGACATGGGCTACGACGTCGCTCTCATGGCTGACTCGACTTCCCGCTGGGCTGAAGCCATGCGTGAAATTTCGTCCCGTCTTGAAGAAATGCCCGGTGAGGAAGGCTACCCTGCTTACCTCTCCTCCCGTATCGCTGAGTTCTACGAGCGAGCCGGTCGTGTTGAAACCCTCAACGGCGACGATGGCTCGGTCACCGTCATCGGTGCTGTGTCCCCACCCGGTGGTGACATTTCGGAGCCGGTGTCCCAAGGTACCCTCCGTATCGTGAAGGTGTTCTGGGGCCTCGACGCAGGGCTGGCTCGACAACGCCACTTCCCTGCCATCAACTGGCTCAACTCGTATTCCCTCTACCCTCAGAGCCTCGACCAGTGGTTCCGCGACAACATCGCCCAGGACTTCCCCGAGATTCGAACGCAAATCAGCGGTCTGTTGCAGATTGAAGCCGAGCTGCAGGAAATCGTCCAGTTGGTCGGTTCCGATGCTCTGCCGGTCGACCAGCAACTGACCCTCGAAGTCGCCCGTATGATTCGTGAGTTCTTCCTCCAGCAGAACGGGTTCGATCCCGTCGACGCCTACTGCGACATCAAGCTGCAGTACGAGATGGCCAAGGCCATTCTGTCCTTCCAGGAAGCCGCCAAGACCGCCATGGCCGACGGTGCGCTGCTCAACGATGTCGTCAACGTCCCTGCCCGCTCAAACCTGATGCGTGGCCGGTTCGAAGAGGGCTACATTGACCGCATTGAAGCCATGGTCAAGGAAATGAACGAACAAATCGCCAACGCCGTGGAGGCCAACTGAGGAGAGGATGAAGATGACTGGAAAAGAATACCGAACCATTACCGACGTCAAGGGACCACTGGTCTTTTTGAACAAAACCGAGCCCGTTGCGTTTGGTGAAATCGTTACGCTCCGTCTCTCCAACGGTGAGATCAAAAACGGTCAAGTGCTCGACACTTCCGATGACCTCGTCATCGTTCAAGTGTTCGAAGGCACGGCCAAAATCAACCGAGACACCGGTGTCACCTTCATGGGTGATGTGTTCAAACTCCCCGTGAGCACCGACCTCGTTGGACGCATTCTCGACGGTGCAGGTCGCCCCCGAGACGGTGGTCCTGAAATCGTGGCTGAAGAGAAGGCCGACATCATTGGTGCGGCCATCAACCCCTACAGCCGACAGTCGCCTCACGACTTTATCCAGACGGGTATTTCGGCCATTGACTGCTGTACGACGCTCGTCCGTGGACAAAAGCTCCCGATTTTCTCTGCATCGGGTCTTCCACACAACGACATCGCCCTGCAAATCGCCCGACAGGCCAAACTCAAGGACTCCGATGAAGAGTTCATTGTGGTGTTCTGTGCCATGGGTATCACCGCTGAAGAGTACAACTTCTTCAGGTCCGACTTGGAGCGCACCGGTGCACTCGAGAACGCAGTGTTGTTCGTCAACCTGGCTGACGACCCCGCCGTCGAGCGAATCATTACGCCTCGTCTCGCCTTGACCGCCGCCGAATACTTGGCCTTCGAGAAGGACTACCACGTGCTGGTTATCTACACGGACATGACCAACTACTGCGACGCACTTCGTCAAATTGGTGCTGCTCGTGAAGAAGTTCCAGGACGACGTGGTTATCCCGGATACATGTACACGGATTTGGCTATGCTCTACGAGCGTGCAGGTATCGTGAAGGGCAAGAAGGGTTCCATCACCCAATTCCCGATTCTCACCATGCCCGGTGATGACATCACGCACCCGATTCCTGACCTTTCCGGCTACATCACTGAAGGTCAGATTGTGATCAGCCGTGAGTTGCACCAGCAAGGTATCTATCCGCCGATCAACGTGTTGCCATCGCTTTCCCGACTGATGGGGTCCTGTATCGGTGAGAAAACGACCCGCGACGACCACAAGAAGGTCAGCGACCAAATGTATGCTGCCTACGCCCAAGGCCGTGAACTTCGTGGCCTTGTCGCCATTGTCGGTGAAGACGCCCTCAATGAGCGTGACAAGCAACTGCTGGACTTCTCCGGTGTGTTCGAAGACAAGTTCCTTCGCCAGTCGCGTGATGAGGACCGAACCATTGACGAGACCCTCAACCTGTGCTGGGAACTCATGGCCAGCATCGACACGAAGTACCTCGTGCGTTTGGATGAGGAACTCATCAAGAAGTACCATCCTGACAACAAGGCTTGAGAACCAACGCAGGCATCAACAAGGAGGTGAGAAAGCATGGCATTGGACATCAAACCAACCCGTAGCGAACTCATCAAGCTGAAAGGTCGCATCAAGCAGACCAAGAACGGCTACAAGCTGCTGAAGATGAAGCGTGACGGTCTGTTCCACGAGTTCCGAACGCTTCTCGCTGAGATGATCGAAGCCAAGCGCGACTTGACGGCGGCCTACCGTTTGGCCAAGACGCGCATTGACCTGGCCAACGCCATCGAAGGCGGTCTGGCCGTCCGTGCTGCTGCCATTGCCAACTCCGCTCACCCTGAGGTCGAAGTTGAACGTCGCAACATCATGGGTGTGGTCGTGCCGAGCGTGAGCGGAAGCAACCTGAAATCCACCTTTGCCGAGCGAGGCATCGGTTTCATCGGTTCTTCGCCCTACATCGATGAGGCAAGCGATTCGTTCAGCGAACTGATTGAGAAGATCGTCAAAGCCTCGGAGATGGAAGCCACCCTCAAGCGCCTGCTTGCAGAAATTGAAGCCACCAAGCGTCGTGTTAACGCCCTCGAGTTCAAGGTCATCCCAGAACTTGAGGAAGCCAAAGTCTTCATTCAACTGCGCCTTGAAGAGATGGAGCGCGAGGAAACCTTCCGACTGAAGCGATTCAAGAACAAGTGAGCCCGTCATGGCCCCAACGAGGGATTCATGGAGGATGGGCCGCACCGCAATGACAGGGGGCCATGCCATGGACGATTCATCCGAAGCGATTGAATCTGGCTTGCCTCATCACAAGAAGGCCTGGTCTCAACACGATTTGTTGGCCTCAACGCTCAGCGAATACCTCGATGTCGTCCAAAAAGACGGTGGGCGTTGGCCTGCTTGGACGGTGGTTTCACCCAACGACGACATCCATGGCGATCTCATTCGCCTGAACGCCCATCTTGACCGGTTGGGTTGGATGGGCAAGTTGACCAAGGGCGAACCCTGGGTGATCACCGTCTTTCCCGTCCCCGAACGTCAATTTCCTCGCATCAATACCGTGCTCATGTTCTGGGTGCTGTCCCTGTTGACCTTGACGTTGGCTGGCGACCATTGGATGTCCAAAGCCCGGCCAGAAGGCGGCTGGTTTCACACCTCTTCGTTCATCGACGCCCTGCTCGGCTACACCCTTCCTGTGCTGCTCGTTTTGGCCCTCGCCTCTCAACTTCAACGCCGAGTCGCTGCTCGCTACGGGGTACGGAGTGGGCATCTTCTCCCCGTGCCCGATTTCACCATCGCGCTGTACGCCTTGGGTCTCTTTCCGTCTTCGTGGTTGTTTTGGCCGTTTGGTCTCCTCCTGATTCCGACGATGCCGAGGATGGACGCACGGCCGTGGCCCCATCGTGCGGCGCTTGGTTTCACGGCGTTGAGCGTGCCGCTTGTTCTTGGCGTGAGCGGTGCTGTCATGATGCTCGCCGGTCTCACCATGACGCCAGAGTACCTTGCTTCCAGCGCCATGCCGTTGGTCTCTGATCCTCCGTTGTTCGTCTCCCTGTTTGCAACACAGCTGGCGGGAGACGACGCCTTCATTCGTCTTCTTTGGGCCCACCCATGGGTCCATGCGGGCGGGATGCTCATGCTGTTTGCTTGGGTTTCCATTCTGCCGATTCCGACGTTCCCCGGTGGTCGTGTCCTCATCGCACGCATGGGTTTGTTGGATGGTCGCAGTTCAAGCACACAGAGCTTGATTTTGGTGACCATGCTGTTCTGTGCCTACATCTTTGGGGTGTTCAACCAATTCTCGCTGTGGTACCTCGTGTTCGCTTTGCTGTTGCCACTTTTGTTTTTCTTTGGGACGGACCTTCGCATACCGCTCATCCTCGACGAAACCACCGGCTTGAGTGAGCAGGACCATGGACGCATGGGGCTGATGCTTCTCTTGGTTGGCGTGTTCCTCCTTCCGGCTGCTCAACCCGTGGTTCATGAGACCACGTGGGACGACCCGCTGACGCATGAACTGCTTGAGCCGGTCGCCGCCACCCTCCAAGAGGACGGTTCCTGGTCGTCCAGCACCGAAGTTCGCATCACCAACCCGTCAGCGCTCGCCAAACCGTATGCTGTGGGTGCCTACCTCGAACACCCCGGACAAGGGTGGACGGTTTCATGGGATTGCGATGGTGAAACCACCTACGACCTCGACGGTGATGGGTGCGGTGCTGAACTGCTGCCAAAACGAACGGCGTTCTTCTGGATGAACTTGACGTGGGAAGGGCCAACACAACCAACCCGGGCAAATTTGAGTTATGTTGTTGCGATGAACGGTGGGTATGATGTTGTTCCCGTTTCGGTACGGCCCGCCCTCGAGGTGGTGCCTGATACAAGTTGGTACGATGTTGAGGTGGGCGCCTATGTTCATCGTTGCTTGACCTTGTCAGGTGATCTTCTGGAATCGTCAATGCTCAACATTTCCGTGGACGGTGGCATCATGTCCGAGGTCCAAACACCACTCGTTAGTTTGGTTGGCGGAGAGGGGATGAACATGTCCGTGAACGAGGTCCCGGAAACCCTGTGCCTCCAAGGATTGGACCCGTTGGTCTTCGACGCCTCCATGGCATCATTGACCCTCAACAACGACACCTTCTCTCCTGTTCTTCCATCCCGGCGACCGTTGGTGGCTCATGTTCCAGCCGATGGCTGGACCATTCAAGCAGAGGCTGGAACTTCCTGGGAAGCCTTGCTGGGAGAAGGCGGCGTGTTGAACATGAACGCAGCGCACTGCCCCGTCAACGCCAGCATCAGCACGCCGGCTCGCCCTCAGGACGACAGCCCGTGGATCTGGGATCTTGAGGTGCGTTCATCCGGTGACCTCCCGCTGGTTGAGGCGGAGCAGAACCTGACGCTGCAAATGCCGAGTGGAGCCAACATGTCGCTGTGCAAGGAGGTCTACAATCCGTACCCCTCGATCACGTTCTCGGTCTCGGAAGGTCCTGAATTGCTCGCAACATGGATGGGTTCCACCTCACGGTTTTGGACCACGCCGTGGGCCATCGCTTCCAACGGGACCGTCCTCAACGAAGGCATGACGTCGTTTACTTTGCACAACCCGACCAACACGAGTGTCCCTTTCCGACTTGACCGCGGCGGAAGTTTCGGGGAGGATTGGAGCCATGATTGGGACGGCAACGCCCTCGAACCTGGTGCAACCACGTTTGAGCTTGTGCCGCCGGACGCTCCGCTCGCGACGATGTGGCTTTCGTACGAAGCGGACGCCGTTGTTCTCCATCTTTCCAGCTATCAGTGAGGTGATGTCGATGCGTGTATCCGTGCTCGGGGTTGGCGCCATTGGTTCGGTGGTGGCGGCTGCTTTAGCAACAACCGATGTCGAACTTCACCTCCACGTCCGCGGAGAACGTGGCGCTGCCCAAATGCTCCAGGGGGTCGCTGTTTCAGGCCACCGCTCTCTCAACCCGGCTGCCGCTCGCTTCCTTTTTTCGTGTGAAGAACTCCCTGTTGACAACGGTTTGTTTCAGGGTTCAGACCTTGTGATTCTTGCATGTAAATCAAGCGACGTCCCCCATCTTGCTCAAACAGCCACCTCGTTCCTCAAGATGGGGGGCGTGGTCCTGGCTTTGTGCAACGGTTTGGGCCATGTGGAGGCCTTGACGCGAATCCACGGCCCGTCGTCTGTGCTCGCAGCGAGCACCACCCACGGAGCGTACGCAGAGGGTGAAGGTGTGGTGTGGGCCGGTTTCGGCGGTGTCGGTTTCGCAGCACCTCCGCTCGGGCCCGATACCAAGCGCTTGGAGGCCGTCGTTTCAATCTTTGAAGCCGCAGAACTGAACCCTTGGATTCACGAGGATGCTGCCACCTTGATCTGGGAGAAGGTCGTGCTGAACCTCGCCATCAATCCCATCGCAGCCCTGGCCGGACTGAACAACGGTGAACTGCTTGAGAGCGGATTGTTCAATGCGTGCATGATGGTGTATCGCGAGGCTGCCCAAGTGGCCGCCATGGAGCGTGTTTCCCTTCCAGATGAATCGGCGTTTGAGCGCCGTCTCCGGGCCGTCTTGGAACAAACCGCAGACAACACGTGCAGCATGCTTCAGGACCTGAAAAGGGGAAGAAAAACGGAGATTTCTGCTTTGAATCAGGCGGTGGTTGCACTGGCTGAGGGGCACGGTCTTTCCGTTCCCATCAACCAAATGTTGGCGTCGCTCATTCAGGCGTGCCATCCCTGAGCAAGTCGACGTTGTAGTGGAGCCCTTTGTTTTCGGTTTGGCCCAAGGCATCCTCGACAACGAGTTGCCCGATGAGGCACAAGTTTCGGAGCTCAACGATCTCTCGGGTTGGACGGGCGGTCCGCCACATCATGTCCACTTCGTTTTGGAGCAGGTTAAGTCGACGTTGTGCTCGCTTCAACCGTTGGTTCGAGCGTACGATGCCCACTTCTTCGGTCATGGTGCGAACCAAACTGATTCGGTCGTGGTTGATGGGCGCGTGTTCCCTCAAGGCTCCCAAACCGTCTGCACGCCATGCGGGGTGGCTCCCTTCGTAGGTTGGAGGAGGGAACTCGATGAGGTGTTGGGCCACTCGCTGGGCAAAGACCACCGCCTCGAGCAGGCTGTTGGACGCCAATCGGTTGGCTCCGTGCATGCCGGTGCAGGCGACCTCGCCGATGGCGTAGAGGTGTGGCATTGGTTCAGTCGTGCCTTGCAGGAAAGCTCGCCCGATATCATCCACACGAACGCCCCCCACCATGTAGTGGGCGGCGGGAACCACTGGAATCGGGTCGCGTCCGAGTTGAAGCCCTTCCTCGGCCAGACGGCGAGCGATGGTGGGGAATTTTTCCTCCCATGGAAGATCAAGATGCGAGGTGACCAGGTAAACGCTGGATGTCCCGTTCTTCTTCATTTGTTGGTCAATGGCTCGTGCCACGATGTCCCGTGTCGCCAGTGAGCCAGCCGGGGTGTGCTCAAGGGTGAACGAATATGGGGCGGGGGAGAGCGTCTCTTCTCCTTGCTCAGAGGCGGCCTTGAAGTCGCGTGTCCACGCAGCCAAGCCTTCGTCGTCGAGTAAAACGGCACCCACTCCACGCACGGCTTCGGAAATGAGAAACGGTCGGGGTGAAGGTGATGCAAGGGCGGTTGGATGAAACTGAATGTACGCCATATTGTCCACGGAAGCACCCGTTCTATAGGCCATCGCCAACCCGTCACCCGTCGCTACATCCGGGTTGGTGGTCTGTTGCCACAAACGGCCGACGCCACCTGTGGCCAGCACGATGGCATCGGCTTCGAGGGTGATGACGGCCTGTGAGTCTTGGTCAAGGCACCATACGCCGGCGACGCCCTCCTCCGGGCGGCCGTGATGGCGCTGGATCAGGTCGATAGCGAGGGTGTTGGGCTTGAGCGTGATCTTGGAGTGGTCGCGGGCATAGGCGGTGAGCGCACGTTCAATCTCTCTGCCCGTGGCGTCCTTGGCGTGAAGGATGCGCTTTGAGGAATGGCCTCCTTCACGAATGAATGAATACGCTCCATCATCCTCTTTTTCGAACTCTACGCCGATACGAATGAGGTCCATGATGCGGTCTCCGGCTTCGCTGATGATCGAGCGAACAACAGCTTCATCACAGGCGCCGTCCCCTGAGCGAAGGGTGTCTTGGACGTGTGATTCCATGCCCTCAACGTTGGTTTTGTCCAAAATCGCCGCCACGCCGCCTTGAGCCCAGTTCGTGGAAGAATCCTTGGGTCGTTTCTTGGTGACCACCGTGACATCGTGGCCTGCATCAGCGAGTTGGCTGGCGGCAAACAAGCCAGCAATGCCGCTGCCGATGATGGCGATGTGGGCCATGGTCTCCTCTCCCGCAGGTTTCGCTCGCTCTCCCCCTTCTTGACGGTGATGGATGCATGGCCTGTTGTTTCCTCTCGCAACCCCTATCAATTGGCGCCGAGTGGGACGGTTGAGGATTACCCGGTGTTTGGCCTCTCCATGCGCAAATTGCTGACTGTCTTCGGGGCGGTGATGATGTTGTTCGTCATCGCCAACGTCCAATTCGGGGCCGTGGCGCCTCAGGTCATCGATGGTGCTGAAGGCTACAAGCTCGATGCACTGTTGATGTTTGAACCGAGTTGCTCGTTCGACGCCGTGGAGGAAGAATTGCGTTCGAGCGGCACCTCGTATTGCTTGGGCGAAGTTGGCCAGTGGTCGGGTGCGGACCTGCTGATGATGATGGAAGGTCTGTTTTTGTTCGTTTACGGCTTTGAATTGCCGCAAAACAAAGGCTGGGCGCGACGCCTTCGGAAGGTCGGTTTCATGATGGGTTGCGTTCTCTGCACCCTGGCCGTGCTGGATAGGTTCTCGCTTCTGCCCACCTCGGCCAGTTCCGACGGCTTGGCAGCCTTGTTCCCCTTCCCTGTGGCGGGATGGGTCGTGCAGATCATGTTCGCTGTGATCGGCGTGCTGATGATTCGTGGACCAAAATATTGGGAAGCCGAGGCCGTCTCACAGACTCGGGATAAGTTGGAGCGTCGACGCCAAAAAGCCGGCGTGTTCCGCTCGTCGTTCTTTGACAAAGAGAAGCACAGCAAGAAAACCCTTGAACGCTCTGAGCGGTCTCGTTTCCTTCGCTCCGACAAGGACCTCGCCATGAGTCGACGACGCAACAACCTGCTGGTGATGGCCACCTGCCCTTACTGCAAAGGAGCGGGATGTAAGAAGTGCAACAATCATGGTGTGTTTTGAACCCCTTCCGGCGTTCGATTCCAACCCCTCAAAACCGTGGCACTGAGCCGTGATTTTTCGGATTGTTTAAAACCCCTCAAACATGGGTGGGGGGAAAGTGATGGAATCAAGGTTCCATTGCATGAGGGATAGGGATGTACCTAAAATCACTTGAAGTGCTCAATTTCAAATCGTTCAAGGGCGAAGTGACCGTCCCTTTGGACCGTGGTTTCACGGCCATCACGGGACCAAACGGGTCGGGGAAATCGAACTGCGGTGATGCGATACAATTCGTCCTCGGGCCGAAATCGAACCGAGTGATCCGTGCCCAGAACTCTGCGGATTTGATCTTCAACGGCGGGAAGAACTCCAAGCCCGCTCGGGAATGTTCCGTCACGCTTGTCTTTGCGAATCCCGTGATGAGTAACGGTCGTCGTCGCCTGCCTCTCGATAAGGAGGAAATCCGCATGTCGAGAAGCATTCGCCTGACAGCGTCCAACAATCCGGTGACCACGTACAAACTCAACGGCGAAGACAGCACGCAGAAAGTGTTTCACCGCTTGCTCGGTGCGGCAAATGCCCGGCCCGACGGCTACAACATCGTGTTGCAAGGCGATGTCACGAGTTTGGCGAAAATGACCGCCAACGAACGCCGCAAGGTGCTCGATAACGTCGCTGGCGTCACGTCCTACGATGACGAAATTCGTAAGGCAAACAAGCAAAAAGAGATGGTTGAGAGTTATCTCGACCGCATCGGTCTGTTGGAAAAAGAACAACTTGAACGCTTGTCCACGCTGGCCAAGGAACGCCATGTGGCTCAGAAAGCGAAGGAAGTCTCGGATGCCATTCAAGTCACGAACGCCATGCTGCTTCAGTCCCGCTATGCGACGCTTAAGAACGAGTTGGCCTTTCACCAAGAAGAGCGACAAAAATACCTGACGCAGAGTCAAGATCTGCTCGACGAGCACAAAGCCACGGAAAAAACACTGCTGGAACTTGACGACAAGATTGCCGAGCTCCAAAAGGAGATCAATCAGTTGACGGGCGGCGAGACATCTGAACTCGGTCAAGCCATCCAAGCCCTCCAAGTGGCCATCGAGCTCAACAACGATCGCCTCCTTGAAGCGGCCAAAGAAGAAGAGGAAGAGGCGGTTGAAGTTGCTGCCCTTGATGAGCAGTTGCAAGAGGCCAACGAGGAACTCGCAGCGTTCAAGGCCAGCTTGGTCTCCGCCAACACGGCCCTCGCCGAAGCGCTGCAACAGCTCGAGGAGGCACAAGCTGAAGAGCAGCAGGTGCGAGCGGCACTGGCCACGGCCGGTGAGCAAAACCAGCATCTCAGCGAAGCCCTGAGTGCTGCTGAAACGCTTGTTGTCGACCATGAAACCCAACGCGCTGAAGCCCAATCCGACGTCGACCGAGTGGCGGTGGAGGCCGACCTCGTGGGCCAGCAGCTCGCAGATGCGCAACAGGAATCAGAGGAGATTCGATTGGCGCTTGGCGAACTTGACATCCGCCTGCAAGAATTGGCTGAAGATGCCCCGGAATACGACCGTGAAGCCCTCGCCCGCCAATTGGTCGAGGCTCAACGCGCTGAGGCTCAACTCGCCGAAGACCGCACGAGAATCGAAGTTCGGTTGAGGGAAGCAGAACGTGCTCTGAACCTTGCCAAGGCTGAGATGGAGCAGAAATCCGGCGCGAAGGGCCTGGCAGGCGGTGCGAGCGCCGTCCTCGCCGCACGGGACAATCAGGCCTTGCAGGGCATCATCGGGACGGTGGCCGAATTGTGCGCTCCAAAAGACAGTGCTCACGAAGTCGCTCTGGCCACCGCCATCGGAGCTGGCATGGCTTCGGTGGTTGTCGAAACCGACCAAGATGCCGCCAATGCCATCCGTTGGCTGGCTGAGAATCGAGCCGGTCGTGCTACCTTCCTTCCGCTGAACAAATTGAGCAGTTCCCGGGCGGGTGGAAAAACCGTCATGACCGCCCGCAAAGACGGTGTGCTTGGGTTTGCTCATGAGATGCTGGATTACGATCCCCGCATCGACGTCGCCGTTCGCTTTGCACTTCGGAATACCCTGATCGTGGAGAACCTCAGTGTCGCTCGCCAATACATGGGCGGCACCCGCTTTGTCACCCTCCGAGGCGACGTTATCGAATCGGGTGGAGCGATGGTTGGCGGGTCAAAGCGCAAGATGAGCATCGCGTTCGGTGGCCGCATCCAAGGTGCGTCCGAAGTTGAGAAACACACGGCCGAGGTTGAGAAATTCCACCTCATGGAGCAAACTGTCAACGAAGCCCTGCGTGAGGCTCGCATGAATCAGCAAAGCATCCGAAACAAGATCAACGCCATGGTTGACGATTCTTACGCCACGGAAGTCAGAGAGGTCAAGGCCGAGCAAAAGCAGGTCGGTCAAGCCCACAAGAAAGCCCAAGGCGTTGTCGACGGCCTCGAGGCAAAACTGGACGAATTACGTCAAAGTGCCCAAGAAGCCCTTCGCGGTCTTGATGCAGCCGATCGCATTCTTGCGAATTCAAAGGATGCGTATGAAGCGGCCAAAGAAGCCGTTGAGGCCGCCAGTCCTGAACATCTGCGAGAGCGCATGCACGCCGTGGACCTGTTACGTGTCAAGGCCAACGGAGCCAAGGACAAGGCCGAGGAGGTGTTGAGCAGCGGCACCAGCCATCAAGCGCTTCTTCAGCGACGGGTGGACGAAACCCAAGGACGGCTCAACGCCCTCCATGAGAACAAAGAAGCACGCCTCGTTCGAATTGACGAACTCGAAGCCACGCTGGCGACCGACCGAATCGCCCTCAAGGCGAAAAAGGACGAACAGGCCGTCTACCTTGAGGAAAACCAAGGGCTGGAGCAGGAGCGTCAAGAACTCACGGACCAGCGTGCCACCCTCCGTGTGCGAAACGAAGAACGCCTCAATCAAGCACAGAACCACCGTCGCTTGGCAGAAGAATTGTTGCGAACCATCAGCGATAAGGAGGCAGAAGTTCAACTCATGGCCCAGGAACTCATCGATGCGAACCTCTCGCTCAACGACCTTCCTGAGGGGCTCAAGAACGTTGGTGAATTGGAGCGCGACCTCCGCAACCTCCAACGCCGCATGGAAGGGTTTGGCAACGTCAACATGATGGCGATTGAGCAGTACGATGAATGCCAGGCTCGTCTCGATTTGATGAAGGACGAATTCGCTACGCTACAGGCTCGTCGCAAGCACCTCATCGAGGTCACCGAGCAGTTGGAAACGCAACGTAAAGAGCGTTTGATCGCCGTGTTGGAAAAGGTCAACGAGAATTTCAAAGTCTCCTACCACCAACTTTCGGATGGTGGCCGCGGTGAATTGTTCCTCGAGAATCCCGAAGAGCCGTTCAAGGGCGGTTTGGAACTTTGGGCGCAACCTCGCGGTAAGTCGTCCAAGGTCAGCCGCCAACAACTCTCCGGCGGAGAGCAGTCGATGGCTGCACTGGCACTCATCTTCGCGATTCAAGATTACGATCCCAGTCCGTTTTACTACTTTGACGAGGTCGACCAAAACCTCGACGCGTACAACGCAGAGCGGATTGCCAAGATGTGCCGGGAGCGCAGCAAGCGTGCCCAATTCATCATGGTCACCCTTCGCAAAGTTTCCCTCAAACTGGCCGATCATCACATCGGCATCACCCACGGCGGAGACGGATGCAGTCGACGCATCCTCGACTTTGACCGTGAGCGGGCCATTGCGCTTGGCGAAGCTGCGCTCAAAGAGGCCCAGAAGGACGCCGACAAGAACGAGAGTCGCATCATGGATGCCGTGGCTGCGGCCCAGGACATGCCTGAAGTTCCCGACCCGCTCGCCGTCCCTCGCAGTCTTGGCGGCTTGTTGAACCACATGCACGACGAGGCCACACCTTCTCCCAACACCGAGGCATCACTCGGTGGTCTGATGGAGCGTACGAGCGAGTTGACCGAGGACATCAACGAGCGGTCAGAAGTCGCCACGCAGGTGGCTGAAGCAGAACAACGTGAGGCTTCAGTGGAAATGGCCGAGGGCGAACCCTTGGTGGAATCGGACGAACAGTGAGGTGGAGTCGTGGCAGAAGAACAGAGCATGCTGGACCGGTGGTTCCTCCAACAAGAGGTCATCGACCAACTTCTCGGTCAAGGTGAAGATCGAGAAGATGCTGAGCAGTTCGGCCAACGAATCGCCGCCATTGCTGCGACGGAAGAAGCGGAACATCAAAGCCTGCATGACCCGTTTGACCGTTCGGTTGCGCTGGTGCTCTCGCTGGTGCGTGAGGAAGCCTTCAATCCGTGGGATGTCGACCTCTCAGCCTTCCTTACGGTCTTTGCCCAACGCGTCAAGGAGGGTGAAAACCTCGACTTGCCGGCCTGCGGGCGCCTGATTCGCTTGTCTTGGGAAGTGCTGCATCACCAATCTGCCGTTCTCTTTGAGAAAATCCAGCCCGTTGAGGAAGAGGTCTGGGACGACGACCACGGCTTTGGTTGGGAGAGCGAATACGACGACGAAGCGTTCTTTTTCACGCAGTCCGTTCTCGACGGTGACGCCGATGACCTGCTGACCAACCTGTTCGACGAGCGAGTCCGCCGTGATGAAGGACGGCCGGTGACGCTGGCCGAATTGCTGTCGGCGTTCAAGGATGCAGCGGACGATGCAGAGGCGCTCAAACAGCGTGAAATCAATCGCCTTGAGCATGAACGAGAACTCAGTGAATACCTCCAGGATGTCGGAGGGCGGATGCACAATGAAGACCTTGAAGGTGACATTGAACGATGCTGGACGGCGCTGAAAGCCACGTGCGAAGCCGCTTCCTCTCCCGTTGTGCCGCTGGTTGATGTCATGGCCAGACTCAGGCCGTTGCTGGTCTCCACCTTCGGTGCATCGCTCGAGGACCCTGAAAGCGAGGCGTTCGTCGCCTCATTCATCGCTGGTTTGTTCCTCACCCATCGTCGAATGGCCAGCATCACCCAGGAAGGCGAGGCGGTTGCCAACATCATGATCGAAGACCTCTGGCCAGATCTGACCTCCTTTTCCGATGTTCTCGAAGCGGTTGAGGCCTTAATGGCCGAAGATGCGGTCGAGCTCGACGGGCAAACCACAGGTTCTGAACACCGAATGGAAGCCATCGCCGAGCGTGCACGGCTGGCCGAGGAGCGCGAGGCACGACGACAGGCGAAGTTGGAGGCCAAGGCTGCAAAGGAAGCTGAACATCAGTTGGCGAGTGCAGCGATTGAGGCTAAGCCTGCTGAAGCCTTCGAAGAGCATGATTGGTTGGTGGAGTGAGGGAAAGACATGGCCGAATTACCGTTGGAATCCCTGATTGAAGCAACCCTGTTCAGTTCGGGCAAGTCCATGTCCGTCGAGGAATTGTCCAAGGTCTTGGGCTACGATGAAGACGAGATGCTCGATTGCCTTGGTTCCCTTCAGGCCACCCTCAAGCGACGCAAAGGAGGAGCTCTCCAACTGGCGGAAGTTGGCGACCGTTGGGCCCTCGAGGTCAAGCCCGCCATTGCCTCGCATTTACCTCGCGAGACGAAAACCGACATGCCGCCCAAGTTGCTCAAAGCGGCTGCGCTCATCGCGTACCATCAGCCCATGCCACAATCTCGACTGGTGGAGTTGCTCGGACAGAAGGCGTACGATTACGTTCGTGAACTCGCTCAACACGGCATGATCGACCGTCGAAAAGACGGCAACACTCGCCGCTTGGCAACCACGCGTCGATTTTCAGAGGCCTTTGGATGCCCACACACGGACCGAAAAAAGGTCAAAGCGTGGTTTAGAGAACAAGTCCAATCCAGCGGTCTGTTGGATGAGTTGGGCGACAGCAAGGAAATCCTGAGGGGGGAATCCGATGAAGACGGCACGGTCCAGTCTTCACTCCCCGTCGTCGAGGAAGAGTGAGTTCACTCGCCTCTGAGCTCCTTGAGCCACGATTCAACCAAGGTTTGCGTGCGGTGTCCTTCATGGGCTTGAAGTCGAGCAGCCAACAGTTCCACCTCTTCACCTTCCGCTCCAGCGCTGACGGCCATGTTCTTGGCGTGGAGTTTCATGTGGCCGGCTTGGATGCCCTTGGTTGAAAGGGCACGAAGGGCTCCTAAATTCTGGGCCAAACCAGCGCACAGGATGATGCCAGCCAATTCCTGAGCCGTTTCGACACCCAGGATGGCGAGGTTGGCTTGAGCAGCGGGGTGTACTTTCGAGGCACCGCCAACGATACCAACGGCCATCGGGAGGTCCATGCTTCCGACCAGGTTGCCTTCGCTGTCCTGTGTCCAATCCGACATGGACGTGTAGCGGCCGTCGGCCATGGTCGTCCAAGCATGGCAGCCCGCTTCAATCGCCCGCCAATCCTGGCCACAGGCGAGCGCTACGCTGCTGATGGCGTTCATGACGCCTTTGTTGTGCGTCGTGGCACGAAACGGGTCTTCCACAGCAAAGGCGTGGGCCTCAAGGATGCCTTGAATGACTGCCAAGCCGTCCTCTTGGGTGCCATCGGATGCCATTTCTTCAGGAGTGAACACGGCTTGTACGCGGGCCAGACGGTGGCCTGCAAGGTTGGAGAGGATACGGAGGTGAGCACGACCGCCGGTCAATGCCTCCAAGCGAGGTGCCACACGTTCTGCCATGGTGTTCACCGCATTGGCGCCCATGGCGTCCCTGCAATCCACCAACAAATGGACGATCAGCATCTCGCCCATGGGGGAAGGTAGGCGCCGAATCTCGATGTTTTTGCACCCTCCGCCCATGGCGATCATGCGGGATGGGATGTCGTTGCAGAACGCCATTAATTCGTCTTTGGCGTCTTTGATGTGAGTGGTTGCTTGCTCATGATCGTCGACGTCCAAGAGTTGAATTTGACCGATCATGACGGGTGCATCGTTGTTGGTGGTGAACCCGCCGTGGCTGAGACAACGCTTGGCCATGTTTGATGCGGCTGCAACCACGCTGGACTCCTCCAGGCAGAACGGAATGAGGTAATGAGCACCATCAATGACAAAGTTCGTGGCAACGCCCACCGGGAGCGACATGGTGCCGATCACGTTCTCAATCATGCGATCGGCTGCGGTTTCATCCAATTCGCCATGGGCGGCCAAGGCGGCGACATGAGCATCCGAGAGGTTGGCGGCTTCTGCCACCAAGGAACGGCGTTCCTCGACGCTGAGTTTGTACAATCCTTTGACTCGACTGTTCTCAACCGGCATGTCGCTCCCGTTGGTGGGTGGGGCCTTCGTTCCTTGAATCAATCGCTGAACGGGCCTCGCCCGTTGAGCATTGTTAACGCAATTAACACATCTGCTAACGCGTTAATATGGCGTTAATGCGGCGTTAAATCCTCGTGTTTCTTCTCTTCCGTGAAGCGATTAACATGTCGTAACGCTCTTGGGGGCGCTCATGGCACGCTGAAACATCATATACTTGGAGAAAGTTGCTCGGCCATGGTTCGAGAAACCTATGCTTACGGCTTACCTTGCCTGGAGGAAAATCCGTTTTCCATCCGCCCTCTTGAACCCGGAGAGTCGGGTAAACTGATCGGACGGGACGACCTCTTTACTCGTCTCCAGAATTTCTTGCGCTTCCGCTCCGCTCGTCGCGTGATGCTGCTGGGTCCGTTGGGTTCAGGTCGGACGTCGCTTGTGAGTTGCCTGAAAACCTATGCGGCAGCCGTGGCGACCATCGACCACCTCCCTGCGCATTCCCCAGCGGCGTCACTGCTGAGCATGTGCTATCGGCAAATGATCGGTGGGGAGCCACCAGTCAATCGAACCGAGTTGGTCACCGAGCTGGTGAACGAGATGTACTCCTACAACGACAAATTGCCAATGATCGTGATTGACGTTCCGGCCAGCGACCTCTCGGTGTTGGAAGTCGCCCTCCGTGATGCCCATTCATCGCTTGAGCGGCTCAACGCTTTGCTCGTGCTGGTATGTGACATCAAGGAGCGTCATCACCTGCCAAGTGCCGTCGTGGACGGGTTTGAGTTGTTTCGACTTCCTCCGTTCACGGCCAACGATGTGATGGCGCTGGTGCAACAACGTCTTGCCTCCGTCGGTGTCATGGACAGTGCGTTCACCATGCAAGATGCTGCGACCATCCTCGATGAGTGCGATGGGTATCCTGCATCGGTTATCACCATCCTTCGTGATGCGGTGGACAGCATTCGCATGCGCCAATCAAACGGTGCACCCGCGCCCTACCTCGATACCTCTGCCAGGATTCAACCTCGGGATGAACCCGAACGGCTCTACCGTTTGATGGGGAACGATGAGGCAACGGCCTCGGGCCATGAAACGGTCGCGAACGAGGCATGGGAGGACGACGTTGGACCCACAGACATTGGGGCGGAACAAACGAACAATGAGCCTGTGGTTGGTGGCGAGGCTGGGCAAGCTTCCTCCGACGTGATTGATGCCTCGATGCCGTGGAATCAACGCCCGCCGCTTTCCAGCAGCACAGAGGCGGGTGCCTCGGCCCATGCACCTCCGGCACTGGCAGGCTTTGAGTTGGACATGGACCGGTTGAGTGAGGAACAAGAAAAGGACGAACCGCTGCAAGCCAACCCCCTCAATCCCCCCATCATTGATGCAGACCAGGCACTGGGGGGCCGGACGCCGATTCACGGGATGTTCAAAGGCTTGGCCAACCGAAACAAGGACGCCAATACAGCCACGGAATCCGGTGATGAGGAGGAAGAGCCTCATTCTCAAGAGCTCATTGCAACATCCACGGAGTTCCAGTACTGGGTGGCTGAAGACCTTCTTCCTCCCTCACCGCCTGAGGACATCCCTGAGGAGGAATCGGCCATGCTCCTCCATGACGAAATTGGGATGCTGGATGAGGCTGAAGAGGAGGTGTCAACGGTTGTTTTCAATGAAACTCCGGTTCACTCGATAAAGCCCGCCGAGGCCGAACCACTGACGAATCAAGCGGTGCTGTCGGTGCTCGCTGATCTGTTGAGCACAGTCTCACCAACCTCCAACGCTCACCACGAAGGTCTTCTGGCCTTTCTTCAAAGCCGAATTCGAGAACGCACAGGGCCGAACGAGTCCTATGCCCTCAACAAGCACCTGCTGGGTTCCTTGAATTCGAATGAGAGTTATGTTGTGGCGCTGGCACACCAACGTGCCTACTCACCCTCCGACGTGGACATGCTGGCGCACATGAACATCAAACGCGCTCGTCTTTCTCAAATCAGCAACCGTTTGTTGAAGCACGGCATCCTGCAGGCTCGCCAAGTAGGGCGCTCACGCAAGTATTCACTTACACAAGCAGCAAGGGCGCAACTCATGGCATGGGGTGCCATCAGTGGAGGTGAGGTTCAGTGACGTGGAACATTGCATGGTCCTGGCAAGCCAACGAGCGCGTGGCCACCATCGCCGCCGTGGAAGGTGGAGTTTTGGTGAGCTCAGGCCTTCAACTTGAGTTGCTGGAAGCCGATGGAGGCCGTCGATGGTCGGTCGATGTACCATTCAAGGTTCATGCAGCAAAAGCCACACAAGGCGCCGTGGGACTGCTCGCTGCTCACGGGTTTTACTTGGTCAACACCAACGATGGTTCGATGGTCAACGAGGGGCGAAGCGCCCCGGGTGGTTTCAGCGACTTGGCCCCTCGGCCAGGCGGTGGCTGGGCGCTTGCAGGTCGCCGAGGGGAGATTCACCTCTTTTCACAGCAGGGCCGTGGCATCCGTCGGGTCGACAGCGGACCTGTACGTCGGTTGGTGGGTTGGTTGGACAGAGAGCACCTGCTCTGGCAGGATCCTGATGGCCACCTGTGGTGTGGACGATTGACGGGCGATGACCGCAAACGAAAGCTGGAAGACCGTTCATGGAGTTGGTGTTCCACCCTTGCAGAGGGTCGACTGTTGTTGCAGAGCAGCGATGGCGGGCTGTGGGAGGGCGTTCCTCATCCCTTTGGTTGGGACATGCTCAACCGGTTGGAATACGACAGTCTCGAGCCCATGGGGGCGGTTCGTAGCGGCGATGGCTGGTGGGTGCTCGGCATTGAAGGCCACCTCATCTCCATGACCGAAGGCCCAAGCCAAGAAGGGGACGAGGTTCCATTGACTGAGGGCATGAACCTCGGCGACCTGCTGGTGCTGTGCACACCCGACGCCATGATCACGGCCACCCGAGAAGGGCTTCTGCGGCGATGGACCGCCCCTCATCTCGCGGATGCAGAACGGGAAGGCCGATACAAAGCCGCAGCACAAGCCGCCATGGCACGAAATTGGGAGGAACGTCGTCAGATGTTCGTACGAGCCCAAGAAGCTGAAGATCTTGGAAAATTGTCCCTGGCGATTGAGCTCTACGAGTCGCTGGGGCGCACGGAAGATGCTCGACGCTTGTTGAAGCGACAAAAGGAGGGCGGCGAATGAGCGAGGACTTGACCTCGCTCACGGTTGAGCGAGTTGAATCCTACCTCGACATCACCCGACGGGCACGTGCCAAAGCCACACCGCTGGTAGAAGCCCCTTCCGAAGAAGGAGTCCATCTCGCCGTGATGCTTCGCATGGCTGACGACTACGCTTCCGACGCTCAACATTTCCTCAAGACCGGCGACCTCGTTCGCGCCTTTGGCGCCATTAACTACGCCCATGCTTGGATTGATGCCGGGGTGAAAATTGGTTGGCTTGACGGGCACGATGATGACGTCTTGTTCACGCTACCATAATCGTTCTATAGCGAATCGACTAGGTGGAGATGGTTGTTCTGCCGGACTTCAATGACCGGTAGGTTCGCCTCGTAGAGGCGACGTTTCAGGGCCGTGTCCACGGTCAGCGTGGCCCAGTTGTGTTCCATGGCGCACGCCAGAAGAACGTCATCGGTGTGACCGCCTGGTTGCCCTTCCAACCTGTTGGCTCGGGATCGCAACAGGCTCAGGAGCAGGGATTTCTTCTTTGGACGCCCACGTTCGAGCTCCTCGAGTTCCTTCTCCACATGCGGGAGCAGCACCCAAGAGCACGGACCGAGCAGGGCTTCGAGGTCGCGCTCAACGTTTAATCCGGCCTCCATGCAGGCCACCCATCCGCACGCATCGATGAGCACGTGCTGCATGGCTTCGGCCTCACACGATGGTACCGTAGCCGATCAGGCGCCAGCGAGAGCCGATGCGACGTGAAAGCGAGATGCGCTGACCTTTGTCTGCACAAATGGGCAAGCGTAAATCGAGGTCAGTCTTGCCTTTCTCAGCGTTTCGAGTCACGCCCACCGAGGTGGCGGTGGCCACGTTGAGCATCAGCATCTCGTTGTTGCGAAGCGGGTGAATTTTTTCGGGCGATTCACCGTCACCAGCGACCATGTGTTGCATGAGGTTGACCTCGATGGACACGCTGTTGTGAACTTCGGGAAGATCGCCTTTACGAGCAACGACTTGGCCGGAAAGGTTGTCCGAGGTCGTGATGGAGGGGTCGAGGAACGTGGCCATGCCACAGAGGCCTCCTGCGTGCATGGTGTCAAGGTTCAATCCACCGCCTTGCATGCTGCTGACCACCGCTTCGATCGGTTCCCACACGGATTTGTTGCCCTTCTCGATTTTTCGACCGGGTCCGATGATGATTTCATCGCCTTCGGAAAACTCACCTTCCACGATGCTGCCGCCAATGACGCCGCCTCGAAGCTTGGTCGGGCGTGTACCGGGGCGGTTGATGTCGAAGGAACGAGCAACGTGCATGATGGAGCGCTTGTCCTTGGATCGGTCGGGTGTTGGAATGGTGGCCTCAATGGCGTGGATGAGGATGTCGAGGTTCACGTCGTGGTGCGCTGAAACGGGAATGATGGGTGCGTTTTCGGCGATGGTGCCATTGAGGAAGGCTTTGATCTCGGCGTGAGATTCCATGGCCCGCTCCTTCGAGACCAGGTCGATCTTGTTCTGAACGATGACGATGTTCTCGATGCCAGCAATTTCCAGGGCCATGAGATGTTCTCGGGTTTGGGGTTGAGGGCACGTTTCGTTGGCGGCCACCATCAACATGGCACCGTCCATGATGGAGGCCCCGGTGATCATGATGGCCATCAGTGTCTCGTGGCCTGGGGCATCAACGAAGGACACCACACGCTCCAACTCACCTTCAACGTCATCGCCGCCATCCGGTCGCTTGCCCGTGGCGTAGTACTGACCGCTGTCGTCTTTGTAGAACGCCGTGTCGGCGTAGCCGAGTTTGATCGAGATGCCTCGCTTACGTTCTTCGGAGTGGGTGTCGGTCCACACGCCGGACAGCGCTTGGGTCAGCGTGGTTTTTCCGTGGTCGACGTGACCGACCAAGCCAATGTTGACCTCGGGTTGAGCGGGAAGCTTTCGTGCCATGCTTCCCCCTCCCTATGTCGTGCGATTGCCCTCTCGGGTTCACTCCGATGCTTCCTCGCCCTCAGCAGCGAGGATGGTGGCGAGTGGCTTTTTGCCGGCTTCGACCACTTTGAGGTTGATTTGACGAGTGTCTTGGGTGACCGTGTTGCCACGGAAGTTTCGTCGCTTTCGCAGACCATCGGGCTTGTATCGGAAACGCTTCTGTTCACCGCTCTTCTTCTTGTTGACGATGACTTCGCCCTTGTATCCCGTTGACTGGGTGACGAGGATGGATTGGCGGTTGCCGCCTTCAAGGTCTCGACGCATGGGGGTGCCGGTCTTGTCGGAACCGCCCGTGATTTCAAGTTTGTAGCCGGACAGCGTCTTGTCGCCTTCGCCAACAAACAGGCCGTCGACGACGTCGCCGATGCGCTTTCCGAGCATCTGGGCGTGGTTGTTGCCGGTGATTTTCAGAGCGTAGGATTTGCCGCCGTTCTTGGCGTCAGTGTCGTTGACGACTGCGATGAATTCTGCCATGGTAGCACCTCTCGGGATTTGTCCGACAAAAGACCCGTATTTAGCCCCATCGTCTACCTCACCGCCGCCAAGGTCAGCGAAGTCGCTTCGGGAGGAGCAGTTCGAGACGGCTGGCGATGTCGGCCGGGAGGAAGTGTGGCATGCTCAGGTGCGTTGTTCGTCCTCGACCACCTGGTACGGTGGCCACGCGGGTGGCGATGATGCCTTCTTGCTCGATGAGTTTGGCGTATTTCCAAAGCGTCGTGTGGCTTTTCGGCTTTTGCTCGTACTCTTCGCAGACCACGGCGTAAAGCCGCTCAACATCGCCCATCGTCATGGTTTCCTCCGTCCGGAGGCGCCTGCACATGGCGAGCAGCACCAGCATGCCTTGCGGGGCGAGGTCGTCGACCACCTCCAAGCGAGCAGTGGTGTCAAGGGCGACGTTGTCGTTCATGGCGTGAACATCCTCGACGCTGATGAGGCGTTCCGTGTACTTGTCCTGGCGGAATTCGCATCGCTCAGCCGCAGCGCTCAGGTATTCAATCACGCGGCGTGCATCGCCGCTCGGTGCGGCTCGCTCGGCGAGCAGGCGAACGGTGGCTTCGGTGTACGTTCCCGGAACCAGCGCCACTTCGGCTCGTTGCAGGGCAATGGCTTCGAGGCCATCCACGGTGTAGGGTGGGATGCGAAGGTGATTGGACTGGCCGAACTTGGAAATGACGGCGGTCTCGAGAACGTCAAGCACCTGCTCCTGGCTGATGAGCATCAGGGAAATCGTTCCCGTTCCCTCTTGGTCTTCGTCGATGCGAAGCAGCTGGTAGAGCAATTCATCTCCGGATCGGCGCAGCATGTGGTCCACTTCATCCAGCACCACGATGAGGTGGGTTGATGTTCGGCGTAGCATCTTTCGCAGGCTGAGCAGCATTTCACCGAGCGAGAGGCCTCGGTCGGGATGACCCGGGTCAAACTGGTGAAGGATGCGTTGCGCCACTCGCATGCTGGTGGAGGCGTTTCGGCAGTTGATGTGCGCCACCTTGAGTTCACGCTTTCCAGCAAGATGCCGTTGCAGGTCCCTGCAGAAGGTTTTGGCGAGCACCGTTTTTCCGCTGCCCACCGGCCCGGTGATCACCGCTCGTGCGGCCCCTTCGGGTGAGGCCACGTTGGAGAATTTTGACGCCAACTCACGTTGGATGTCCTCTCGGCCGACCAGTTCATCAGGGACGTAGTCAAAATCCAACATCTCTGGATGGGCGATGATGAGCCCAGCGCCGATGCGGTCAAGATAGTCCACCATATCAAGGGAATGCTGATGTCAACCGTTCTAAAAGATGTGGTCTCGAAACGGGTGCACCGCTCGCCTTTTCCACGTCGTGGCCCGGTGAATCAGGGGATTTCATCGAACTGGTAGCCCGTCTCCCACTGTTTCTCACCCAAGGCCACTTCGAGTTCGAAGGGCGTGATGAGCGGTTTGCGGTACTTGACGGCATCATCGATGGCGATGCGGGGGCAAGCGGTGTTGACAAAGGCGTCAACGGGGTAGAAGTCGATGAGTTCTGGCCCCACGTGCTCGAGCGCCAACAGGTACCCTTTCTTGCCGTGCTTCGCCAGCATTCGCTTCATGCGAAGGGCGAGGGTGCGCCGCATTTGACCCGGTTTTTCTCCAATGAGGATGCCAAAGGAGTTGGCGTCTTGGACGCTCATGATGAGGCCAAAGCGCTGACGAAGGATGCGTTCAATGCGTTGGAGCGACATCTCCTCCGCATCACCGGTGTAAGGGTCAAGCATGGCCAGCGGTTTACCAGTGTGGAGCACGAGGCCGATGGGGTGGAAATCCCCGCTTCCGAGGAAGAGGTAGTGGCCGATTGAGGGATCGTCGCCGGAGTAATTGCAACCCAAGACCTGACCGGGGAAGGAAAGGCGAGCACCGCCGATGGGGATGGTGACGTCAAAGCCTGCCTTCTCCAAACGGTCGTGGAATTCGGGCAGCAGGTGGAGGTGCTGAATGGAACCGACAAGGCCGAGTTTGGTGTCGGTGAGCGGTGCCATACGCCCCACGGCGTCCATGAATTTCTCCTGTGCTTCTTCTTCGGTCAACTCAGCGGTTTGCCCTTGGTCGGCCAGGCGTGCTTGAGCCATGGCGCGGTGTTGTTCGAGCCATGGAAGGACGGGGCTGAGTTCAGGGTCGCCGTCGTAGGTGACGTTGATGAATTGCGTGGGCATGCCGGAATCGATGTTCATCTGAGAATGACCCATGTGAGCGACCAATTCCACGCCCATGAGCTGCATCTTGTCGTGCACGAGGTCGCACGCACCGTAGCACGGGTCGGCGGCCAGGACCACTTGGGCGCTGGTTTCGGTTTCGATGGTGTCCATCATTTCGAGGGCCTGCATCTTGAGGCCTTCAGGCACCTGAAGGGCAATCAGACGGTTGTCGTTGGCGCGAATGCGCTCCATCAACTCATCCAGTTCGAAGTCGTGGCGGTCAAGGTCCATGTTTCCCCTCACCTCAGCGGCGGCGCCTCTCCCTCATGAAGCCACCCATTGGACGGATGCGTCTCAGAGGCTAGGTGTGCTCATTCTTCGTCGAGAAGCACCACTTTGTCGCCGTCCATCTCCAGGCGAACCAAGGACTGAATGCGAATGTCGGGGTAGAGCCCTTGCAGGCGACGCAATCCGCCTCCTTTCTCCACAACAGCGATGATTTCGGTCACCTCGGCCCCCGCTCGTCGGACGCCTTCAATCACCGCCTCGAGGGTGCCGCCGGTTGAGAGCACGTCATCGAGAATGGCCACTCGTTCGCCCTGCTGCAGATCGTTGAGGTACATGGCGCCCTTGGAATAGCCCGTTGACTGATCGATTTCCACCTCACCATCAAGTCCGTAGGAACGCTTTCGAGCGATCACAAGCGGAATACCCGTGGCCATGGACAGCGGAGCTGTCAGGGGCAGACCCATGGCTTCAATGCCGAGCAAGATGTCCACGCCGGACCAATCGACGCGGCCAACAACGAGTTCAGTGATGGCCGTCAAGACTTCAGGATTCATTCTGGGAACACCGTCGGTGACGGGATGGATGAAGTACGGATAATCGCCTTTCCAGATGACCGGTGCTGCTTGGAGGCTGGCACGGAGTTGCTCCATGGCGTCAGGCATGGAATTCCGTGGGGGTGTGAGTTCATCATCCTTCGGGAGGAGGATGACGTGCAACAGCCGCCCGTTCAAAGTTCGGCGAGGTATTCGACGTATTCGTCGTGTTCCATGAGGTTCTCGAGGAGCTGCTTGTCGTCGGGGTTGAGTTGCAATTCGTGTGGCTCAAGGAGAATGATCCAACCGTCGTTGTAGGCGGAATCGTTCACCAGGTCGGGGTTGATCTCAACTTCGCCGTTGACGTCGGAAATCACGCCAGAGAACGGCGAGGTCAACGAGATCTTCTCGTCGGCGGTCCAAAGCGAAAACAGGCTGCCGCCTTCGTCGATTTCGGTTTCTGCCTGCGGCAAAATCACACGCAGCACATCGCCGATTTCAACACGGAGAAATTCACTCACGCCAATCATGAGCTTCTGGTCTTTCTGCTGAAACCATAGGTGGTCCATCGAGTATTTTCGGTCTTGAGCAATCACAAATTCAATGATGTCGTCATCCATCGTCGCTGCCTCATCTCGCGGCTTCCACGGGTGGTATATGAAGACTAAGGAAAAAAATGTAATTTTTCCGAATCAAACGGGTTAAGAGACTCCTCATGTTGGGAGATTTGGTGAGCGCATGAACTTCGGTGAAACCGACGAACAACAGATGATTCGAGAATTGGTGAGAGACTTCGCTGAAACGGTGCTTGCGCCCACGGTGGAACATCGAGACCAAAACCAAATCCCACCTTCCGAAGAATGGCAGGCCTTCCTCGAATACGGTCTCCACGGCATCACGATTCCCGAAGCCTACGGTGGTTCGCCCATCGATGACGTGTCCGAGGCGATCATCATCGAAGAGTTGGCACGGGTCGACCCGTCTTTTGCTGTCATGTACTGTGTCCACGTTGGTCTGTGTTCCATGACCATTGCACTTCACGGTGATGAGCATCAGAAGTCAACCTTCCTCCCTCGCCTCGCAGCAGGCGAAGTAGGCGCTTATTCACTTTCCGAAGCAGGTGCTGGAACCGACGCTGCTGCCATGTCTTGCAAAGCTAAACTCTCTGACGACGGCACGCATTACATTCTCAACGGCGAAAAGATGTGGGTTACCAACGGCGCACAGGCACAAATCATCGTTCTGTTCGCCAAAGACGTTGACCACCCCGACTACGGGACAAAGAAGCACGGCGGCACCACGGCGTTCATCGTTGATGCTGCTTACGAAGGATTCTCCGTCGGAAAGAAAGAGGACAAGTTGGGTATTCGCTCGTCAGACACGTGCACGCTGGTGCTCAACAACTGCAAAGTGCCGATTGAAAACGCCATCAAAGGTGTCGGCAACGGGTTCCCCATCGCCATGAACGCCCTCGACAACAGCCGCATTGGCATCGCCGCACAAGCGTTGGGCATCGCCCAGGGCGCGTACGAGTCAGCGCTGCAGTACGCTCACGAGCGAGAGGCTTTCGGAAAGCCGATCGCATACCACCAGATGATTATGGCCTACCTCGCCGACATGGCGACGCAAATCGAGGCTGCTCGTCTGCTGGTGTACAAGGCAGCCTGGACCAAGGAACAGCACTACCACGCCGATGGTCCACGGCACTCCAAGGAGGCCAGCATGGCCAAGTTGTTCGCTGGTGACACCGCCATGTGGGTGTCGGAACGAGCCATACAGGTGCTTGGTGGCTACGGCTACACCAAGGAATTCCCCGTTGAACGCTTCTTCCGTGATGCAAAGATCACGCAGATTTACGAGGGCACACAAGAGGTGCAGCGCATCGTGATCGCTCGTGCGTTGAAGTGATCACGCTTCTAAACAGATCAACTGCTTGAGGGCGACGTCCCAATCGTGTGGCTTGAGGGCCACCTCGTAGGTTTGGCCGGCCGTCGGTGGGTTTTCTGTTGGCTTGAGCATCATGCGGAACGTGGTGCCCTCTCCCGTCGTGCAGTGGGCCGTGAAACCGTTTCGGTACTCGCCAACCCCGAGCAGCGTGCGAGAAATGGATTGAACGATGACGGGGACACCGTAGGTTCCCGATTCCCCGATGGCCGCTTGGGCCTCACTGCGCAACTTCATGGATTCAAGATGAGCCACGAAGGATTCGAAGCCGTCCACGACCGGTTCCAAGGGGGTTTCATGCACCTCAACCGGTGCGGGCGCCTCCTCGACATGCTCAACCACCGGTTCCACCGGCGCTGGCAACACGGTGAACGTGTGCGTATCAAGGCGAGCGCCAAGATGACGCAGTTCTGCGGTGAAGTTACCCGCTTCATCCAGTTCAATGACGAATTCATCGAAATCGGGTCGGTCCATGTCGACGTTGGGTGTGAGCGAGGCGTGGATTTCCTGCCTTGTGGCGTTGTCAAACACAGAGAATTCGTAGGCCACAACTTCAACGTTGAACGACACCGAAACGGAGATCTGTTGACCTGTTTCGTAAGTGTCTTCGAGGATACCGATGGCACCGGTTACCTCCACCTTTTCCTCGAACAATTCGTCGGGGAACTCCATGCCACTGGCGGCCAAAAACGCCATCCAGTCCCGAACAGGAATGCCTTCGTTGACGTTGGCGTTGACGAAGGAAAAGACCAGTTCAACCACCCATTCCGGCGGACGCTCCCCGGTCATCTTCCCGAGCAGCGTAGCGAATTCGTCACCCGAGATGAAGCCGTCCTTGTTGGTGTCGAGCTCCTCGGTGAGTTTCACCGGCGACATGGCAGAATCCCCCAACCATTTCTTGAAATTGTTGTTGAGCAGACCCGCCATGGTGTTGTTGCGAGTGATGCCTTCGACCCGTCGATTGATGGCGGCTGCTCGCTGCATGAAGTTCTCTTTGTCGCGGAATTCCACGGTCGCCATGGAACGCCGAGAACCTCGGCGCACATGAAATTGATGCCGACCATCAAGGGAACGAGGGGGTTGGCCAGTCTTCGACACCACCGTGCTCGTAGGGCGTCCGAATGAGCAGGGCTTCCATGCCTTCCATGGTGGTCACATCCTCCTCGATTTGGCGTCGATGCAACCATTGCTTCAACCGTCCCAGGCGCAGCCCTTGGCCAATGTTCGTGTGCGCCATCAGCCAGTGCCCGTCCACCAAACACGGCACGGGTTCGCTCTTGGGTCCCACAGAGCGCCATCGCTTCTTCACTTCTGAGACGGCAGCGGCTTCTGGTTGAAGCCCCGTATGGAGTCGAACATCGTGGTCTGCCAGACACTTCAGGGTCAGCAGGTGTGCTTCTGCCTGGGTCGTGAGGGCATGGCTGAACACGCGTAGCGCCGCCGTATCGCTCGAGGGCAGGTGGCCCAGGACTTCATGGAAGGCGGCCGTGGAACGCTGAAGTTCGTTGGAGGCCCGCAGGCTTTTGAGTTGCTGAACCGCTTCTTTTGTGGGGTGTTCAACCATCATCAAGGCGAGGCGCTGGTGAAGATGGAGCCGTTGAAGTCGGTCATCGTCCAACACGTTGAGAAGAGCGGTGTTCATGACGATGAGGTGCTCAAAGACATGACGCAGGACACCCCCGTCCTGCATGGCTTGGAGGACAGACCCTGGCTTTGGTCCAGCGAGGATCTTCTTGACTTCCATCCACCGTCGTTCGATCGCCACCATGCTCAGGCGGGTGCCGTGGCGAGCGATGGCCTGCTCAAGCTCAGCGTCCATGGCCCACAGGGGGCCGCTGTCCCGTCGGGTAAACCGGTAGGCACGGAGGATTCGGAGTGCATCTTCTTCGCAGCGCTGACTGGCATCGCCGACCGCTCGAACCAGGCGCTGTTGGAGGTCAACCATTCCATTGTACGGATCATACAGCCTGCGTCGGGCGACATCGACGGCCATGCTGTTGAAGGTGAAGTCCCTTCGACTCAAATCCTCCTTCAACGAACGACCCCAATTGACGACGTCAGGACGCCGTCCGTCCCGGTAGAGCGATTCGGTGCGGAGGGTGGTCACTTCGTAATGCCGCCCTTGTCCCTTCACCGTGATGGTGCCAAAATCAATGCCCGTGGGGATGGCTTGTTCGCCGAAGAGTTCCATCATGCGGTGAGGTGTGCAGGTGGTGCACACGTCAATGTCCGGGGCTGCCTCGCCAAGCCATGCATCGCGCACACAACCGCCGACCAGCCATGCGCCTTCGCCCGCTTCGGCAAGGGTTTGCAGTAGGCTGAGTAAATCATCAGGCAAGCTCGCCAACCATCGGGCGATGGGTGGTGGGCAAGGCGCACCTTCCATGTCGGCCTTGAGGCCTTTCAGAAGAGCTTCGGTACCTCCCATGAGTTCACCCTTGGTGCTTGTGGCGTGCGGGGCATGAAAAAGCATTATGTGAATCGGCAGCGAGACAACGGCATGTCGTGGGCAGAAGACGATGTTCAACTGGTCCCCGTCGCGTGGCTCAAAGTCCATGAGGAAATCAAGCCCAAGAACCGAGATAAACTGCTCGAGATGACCAAAAAGTGGGGTGGCTACACCAAACCACTCATCGTCGACAAGCGCACGGGAGCCATTTTGGACGGTCATCATCGGCATTCCATTGCCGTGCTGTTGGGGTTGAAGCGGGTGCCTGCTGTGTGCGTGGACTACCTTGAAGACGATTCGATTCAACTCGGCGTTTGGCCAGCATGTGGGCTGGATTCACTGACGAAGGAAGAAGTGATTGCCATGTCGCTCTCCGATGAGGTGTTTCCCCCAAAGACAAGCCGCCATACGCTCCCCGATGAGACGCCGCCGATTTTTGTGCCCCTCGAAACGTTGGAGGAACTTCCTCCGCTTACGGGGCCTGACGCGTCTTGATCCAATCCCGCCAGCGCTCATTTCCCTTTCCTTTGAGGGAAACACCGTGCTGTGGTGAGGCTGGGAGGGTCAGGTTCACGGTGCTCAAAATGCCTTCATGGACCACGTCAATGGTGAGCTCATCAGCGGTTCGGCCGGCGATGAGTTTCTTGAGGTGAGGAACGGACTTGATGCGCACGCCGTCAATCGCAAGCAGTTCGTCCCCGACCTGAGTCAGTTCTCGAAGGGGCGAGCCAGCGTGGTAAGTGGTGATCACGACCCGGCCGGCGGCCTCTTTGAGGCCGACACCCAGCCATCCCTTTCCTTCCTTGTCGGAGGCGTGCGGCACCAATTTCAATCTGAACGCCGACAGGGCGCGCTGGAGGTTGGGATGGTTTCGATGCTTGACCAAACGGTCGAGGTAGGGGCCCATGGCTTCGCCGCCCGGGCATGTTTTGAGTGTCGTTCGGATGTCCTTGTACTCAACGCCCAACTCTTCGGATTCAGGCGAATCAATGGCGTACAGACGAACAAGTTCTGCCATGAGGTCGCAAGCACCGAAGGTGTGGTTGTTTCGCCGTCGCAACTCAACATCCAAGCAGAGCAGCGCCAGTTCACCTTCAAGGTAGTAGGAAATTTGGTTCTCTCTCGTGTAGGGTCCGCTTCTATAGAGGTGTATCCATGCATCATGGCTCGACTCTGCAAGGGATTCTCGAAGCATGCCGTTGTTGGCGGTGTGCCGCTTCATTTTTCGCTCAAAGTCCAATCGCCAGTCCTCCTCACTCCACGCACCCGAGCGTACACACATCATGTCGCCCAGCCACGACGTGGCGCCTTCAAACCACCACAGGAGATCGGTGTGGGTCTCCGACTGCAAGTCGTAGTCGAGGAAGGATTTGGGTCGAAGGCGTTTGACGTTCCACTGATGGAGGTACTCATGAGAAAACAAACTCACGAGGTCCCTGTACTCGTCAGCGTGGTCCGGGAACAAACACGAACGAGGCATCATTGAGGTTTGAGAATTCATGTGTTCCAGTCCGCCCCTGCCGGTGTCGGTCAGGTGGAGCACCGTGGTGTAATCGGGCCAATCAGGCACGCCGAACAGGGCGTAATGTTCCTTCGCAATACGTTCCATGTCGTCGATGAAGGATTGGAGGCGGGTGCTGTCCGGCTGGTGGCCACCGCTGTCCCACCACTTCAGATGATGGGGTCGTCCGGAAATGTTGTGCGTGATGGTGGGGTTCGGGTTGACTTCGATGATGCTGTCCAGCACCAGGTCCCTGCCGTCGGTGGAGAAGTGCCACTGCTTGCTGGCATCGTTCAGGTCTTCGCTTGAATCGAGATGGAGTTGCGTCGCCGGGGTCCACGCTGATGGTGCCGTGATGTCCACGCCGTGCTTCAATTCCAAACGCGTGCTGTCGATGCCGCGTTCGGGCCAAAACCATGTGAAGGGTGGCATCAGGTGCAAATGGGTCGTGTCAAGGTGGTTGGACCGGACGCTCAGTTCCTTGGCAAGCAGCGTGTAGTCAAGGCGGACCGTCTTGGAGCTTTTTCGGAGGCGAACCGAGATGCCATCAACGCCGACGCGCTTCCATTTCAATTCCGTGCCGGCATCGTCGGTTGCAGAAAAATCAAACATGTGTTGAATCGGTTCCCGGAGGAAATAGGACCCCGGTACCCAACGAGGGAATCTCAAGACCAGTTGCAGTGAGGTGAAGGGCCCTTCGATGGTCAGCCCTGCACCAAGATGGTGTTGACGGCCGTTGGTCGCATCGGCGTGAAAGCGGATACCGGAGGGTGGCAGGCTCATGCTCCAAGTTCAGTTGCGGCGGTTGATAGGTTCTCGCACGCTACCTTGAGGAGTTCATCTTTCGTGGTCTCAGCGAGTTCGTTGACCCGTTCAAGGACACTCGGTTCGTTGGCTCGACCGATGAGACGTTCGAGGAGTTTGCACCGCTCGATAACATGGAGGCGTTCGTCGTTGATGAGTTGCCATCGAAGGTCGTCCTCCGATGCATTTTGTCGGATCACCCAACGTGCCACAGGTTCGAGCAAACCGCCGTCGAGAAGATGTTGAATCAACGGGTCAGAACGATCCGAGACGGTCGCACGAAGGTGGTCCCCGAGTGCCTTCATGTCCTTTGGTTTGATGTGCTGGGTGAGTTGTTTGAGCTGCGATGCTTCGTGTTCGGCCGCCCATACCAGGATGTCCACGGTGTGGTGCCCGGCTTCCAAGAACGGAACCAAATCATCCATTTTCACGTCCACACTTCGCTTGAGGGCGTTCTTCAAAGCCGCCACTCGCACGCCCTCATGAGGGTCGCTCAGCCCTGCACGCAAGGTCGGTTCGGGCAGCACTGGATGGCCCATGCCGGTGGCCCGGATTGAATCGCTGTTGTGGTGTGCCAGGCGCTCTGCAACATCGGCGTCTCCCACGAGAAGCAAAGCCCGGGCCGCTTTCCGCTGCACGACGTTGTCTTCATCGTCCAGGGCAACCAGCGCCAGCGAAACGCCTTGTTGGCCAAGAGGAGCGAGAAGGTTGGCGCCAGCCCTGCGAACGTCCAAATTGCGGTGATTGAGAAGGGTCTCGATCGCTTCACTGCCAGACAGCAACCCCCATGTTCGGTAGGCATCCAGTGCTTTTGAGACGAACCAGGTGTCCTCGTCATCAAGCAGTGGCTTGAACGCTTGCAGCACGGAGGGGTCATCATGCTCAAACAGCGTCCGAACCGCCCGACGTCGGGTGCGAATGTCTCGGTGCTTTAACCGAGCCATGGCTTTCCCGATGTCGTTGGCCATGCTTGCGGGAGACGCCGCTCCCTCATAGCCTGTTGCGTTGTCCTCAGCGCATTTCCAGCCAGGCAAAGAACAGGATGATGGGTAGGAGGTAGAACAAGCGACGATGCATGCGATGCGTGGCTTCCATGTGTTCGATCACCGACGGTGGAAGCACTTCCACGGACGAGGAGGTTCGCCGGCGTCGGTTCAGCATGACGTGCTCTTCGATGTACGCCAGCACCGTGCCACGCAGTTCGGGGTCTCTGCTTCGGGCTTCACCTCGTCCGACGATGTAGCGAATGGGGTGTTCCTCAGCCAATTCGAGGGTTGAAGCCACGATGGTCAAGGGTTGAGTTGAGTTGTGGAGGTCGATGCGAACCGTTCGACCGTCGCTCCGAACATGGCTGAGCACGCGCCACTTCCCTTGGCCTTCGTTGAAGGGTTGGAGCCGAGTTCTGATCTCATCGATGGGGTCCACGTTGGAGACGAGGGGTGCCCTTCTGAAGCCCAAGAACGGACCGAAAAGAAGAGCACAAGCCACCGGCGTGATGCACATGAGTTGAACAAGCCTCACCAAGGCATCGGGATCGGTCAACGCCGAAACAACGGCGAGTGAAAAACCAAGAAAGAGGCCGATGAAGCCACCCGCTTGGACGCCGGTGACCAAGCCAATGCGGGGGCGCTCGGTCTCGGCCATGATGACGGATGAGGCGTGGGGCCATTGAAGGCTTGGTTGATGAAGAAAGAATGAAGTGATTCTGCCGGGCTTAGGACTGCATGGAGCGCAATGGTTTGCCCGACCGGATGCGGGAAGGCAAGATTGGACGATGGGTGTTGGGTGTTTGTGGGTTCCTCCTCGTGTCGTTTTTCCTCGCTCCCATGACCCTTGAGGAGGGCTCGGTTGGGCCGCTTCAGGGTCGCGCCAACGCCATCGATTACTACAGCGAGGACGGCTTTGGATCACATGGCAACCAAGCCGCCGACATGGGGGCTGGTGACGGCCAATGCTGCCCCGCCTTTGCATGGTCAGAGGTCAACTTCTACGCCGCCATCATCTACGGTTTTGGCGATGTAAATTGCCATCAAAAATCAGAGCGTTCGTGGGAAGTAAACAACAACCAACTTCCTGTCTGCACCCGTGATGTTGGCATCTTTGCTGGCCTATTTATTGGCGGCGTTGTGTTCTCTCGCCGCGGTTGGAATCGGTGGACGGTTCGTGATACCTGCCTCTCTCTGCTGCCTGAATCCATGCTTCACGGCGTGTATGCAAAAAATCAGCGCACGATGTTGTGGTTGGCATGCGGCATGTTGCTTTGCGTTCCGCTGATCGCTGACGGTTTCCTTCAACTCCTCACGTCGTATGAATCAACCAACTTCAAGCGAGTGTTGACCGGCGTTCCCTTCGGCTTCGGACTTGGAATCCTGTTGTGCTCAATGTTTGCCGCTCGGGCCGAGGCGTTCTTCGGTGCGGGGCAGGTGCTTTTGCCCGGCGAGGCGCGATTCACCCTTGCAAGCAACGGACGTCAGGAATCCGAGTGATTCGGCGGTTGCATCGACCACCAGACGGTCAATTCAGCGGCGTTGGTCGGCAGCGGGCAGCCTTCGTGGCCGCTGGTTAGGATTTTGAGGCGTTCATGCACGTCGAAAACGGCCTTTTGCAAACCGGTCGCCAGGGTTTTGCCTTCCTCCACTGCGAACACGTCATGCAGGGCTTGGGTCCACTCGGCTTCGGGGTTGGCTCGTCGCCAGGAGGCGAGTTGCGTCCTCAACGGCCACATGGCCAAGGTCAGTCGGGCGAAGCCGAGTCGTTCTTCTCGAAGTTTGAAGAGTTGAGCGTCGCTGAACGGGGTGTGGTTCTGTTGTTTGTGAACCCAATGCTCGGTCAACAGCCACTTGATCAGGCGTTGTGTGTGCCGCTGTGTCACCATGCGTACGGGGCCGAGCGCAGCGTGGAGGCGAGGGACTTCGCTTGAACCCACCATCAGCGAGAGCGTGCCCAAGATGGACCAGCAGGAATGGGCGAGGGGTGAAGCTGGCACGTCGTGCTCCTGTGCCGAAACCGTCGGCCAATTGTCTTCGGCCTCTTTCATCCAGTACGCCGGTGATTTTCCACCCAACCAGCCCACGTGAATCGCCGTTCGTTCTTGCGGTGCTCCGGGCAATCTTCGTTGTTTCTTGACGTCATGGACCAAGGCGTTGAGCAGGGTGCGGTCAACAGCGTCGCGATCCACGTTCAGTGGGAGCGGTTTTTTGTTGAAAAATCGACGAAGTTCACGCCTAAGTTTTGTTTTCAGTTCGTCCAGCCCACCTTCGTTCATGATGGGACCTACCACGCAACACTGGTTGAAGGGTGGAGGGACTTCGCCAAGTTCACCGAACAACGCATGAAAGCCTTGGCGAATGGTGGTCTGGATTTCTTGGGTTTCGAAATATTCCTGCTTTTGACTGGTCATGCGGAGCGTTCCCGATTTGATTCGTTTCATGGCCTTCTCAGGGTCGCAGTCAATCCAAAACACGAGGTCGGGGATCATGGCGGCAGCGTTCATGCCAGCGACTTTTTCGAGCCCGAGGTCGCCAACCACGCCCTGGTAGATGAGGGACGAGTGGATGTTCCGGTCGGAGATGACCACGCAACCCTTGGCCAGGTGCGGGCGGATGAAGGTGTGGGAGTGGTCGAGACGGTCAGCGGCGAACAGACCTGCTTCCTCAAGCGGTGTCTTGTTCCCCAGTTTCACGGACTGGAGGGCCAACTTCCCCAATTCACTGTGCCGACGAGGCTCGTGGGTCATCACCACATCTGGGAACGGGAACTCGTTGAGGAGTTCGCCGAGAATACGAGCGGCCTCGCCCTTGCCGGACCCGTCGCCACCCTCGACTGAGATTAAGTACATGCTCAATCCTCACGTTGGTCTTCAAAGTCCATTTTTGCAAACAGGTTCACGATCATTCCAAACAAGATCAATGTCGGTCCAACGATGATCAGGCCGCGACTGAACAGGGCGCCTGCCGCCAAGTATTGGCTTCGTCGGTAGTGTTTGCCACGACGAATTTCGACCGCAGATTGGATGCCAAGCAACGCCGTGCCGATGGTGAGCACGCCGATGGCGGTTGAGAGTCCGACGGCGTTATCGAGGGTCCAGCCCGAAATGGACTGCTGGTCGTTCTCTTCCCTGACGGGGGTGGCGTTCCCTGGTTTCATCGTGACAGGGTCCAAGCCGACGTTGTCGGGGACGAAGGTCCGTTCCACCGTGACATAGCCTTCCTTTGAGAAGACGATGATATGGACCTCTTGTGCGACGTTTTTCATGGCAAAGTAGCCGAAACCATCGGTGAAGGTTGATTGCAATTCTGCCCGAGATTCGGCTTCAAGGAGCACCACGGAGACGTTCTCAACGCCATTTCCGTCCACGTCCTCGAGGGCCGTACCGGAGATGTCAACCGATTCTTGTTCTGCGAAGAGGGATGTGTTGAGCAGTTCGGTGGGATTCCCTTGAAGGATAAGCGCACCGCTGACCATGCCCAGGATGCTGCCGACTAGGATGAGCACGGCCGCCAAGTTTCTCCATCGGTCCGCATCGAGGTCCATGAGTTCGTACCACTCATCGTCTTCTTGCTGACGGGTTGATTCAGCGGGGGGGAGTTCTTGGGCGCTGACCACCAATTCTTCTTCGATGATGCCGCCGCTGAGCGCCGCCTCTTTCTTGGCCTTGACACGGGCACGAAGGGCTTCCATCCTTGCTTCGCGCTCGTCGGACATGCTACTCCTCCCGTTGCGCCGAGTGCGTGCGCGGATAATACCTCTTTGTTCGGTGACCGCGTGTTCCGTTAGCGTTTTCCTTTGACTTCAACCACCACGAGCAGACCGAGAATGCTGACCAGTCCGACGAAGGCCATGACTGCGAGCCCGGTGTTCTGATTGGGGTGGCCTACAGATTCGTCCTTTTCGGGCTGTTCCTCGGAGGGTGTGTCCTCCTCACCCGTGGTGTCCGTTGAAGGGTTGATGTTGACGAAGGCATCGGTGCGCAATCCGAGTTCGACAAGGCGGCCCACCTTGGCCAGCGATTCAGCACTGACCTTGTCGGGGGTGTCCTCCATCGTGTGCCAGTACGAACCGAACGTGTAGGGCTTGGGCACACCGAAGGAGGTGTCCATGAGGTCAATGGCAGGGATGCCGAGGTTGTGCGCATGGACGTGATCGTCCAGCACGTACACGGTGGTCCCGTACTGGAGAACATCCAAGCCGGGCTCGCCGTTGCAAGAAGTGGTGCCGTTCACCAACCCCAACGAGGTGCCGAGTTGGACCACCCTCGATTTCAGGGTGCCGTTGCCGGGCGCGATGTCGTGGAGTTGCAAGTCAGCGTCTCCTACCATGTCCAGCAACACAAAGGCATGGGTGGCGTTGATTTCGTCTCTCGTCAGGTTTTCCGCCCATGCCTCTGCGCCCAGCGTGTACTTGGGCTGCTGGTCCTCTGCGTCGTTGAAGAACAGCACCACGTCGTACTCCAAGTTCATTTGGGGGATGTGGCGAGCAAGCTCCAACAGCACGGCAACACCACTCGCCGCATCGTTTGCACCAGGGACCGGGAGGGATTGGTTGCTTTCATTTTCGTCTTGGTCCGCCACGTTGCGAGAATCGTAATGGGCTGAAAGCACGAGTTGGCCGTTGCCGGTTGAGTTCGAGGGCCAGCGTGCAAAGAGGTTCGTGAGTTCCATGCCGTACCGTTCGTGCGTCCGGTTGCTCACTTCGTAACCCAGCGACGCAAGGTCGGCGGTGATGGTGGAGCGGAATTCGGCAGAGGCGTTTGAACCGGGAATGCGGGGCCCCAATCCGACCTGCCAGGCAATCGATGCGTTGGCGTCTGTTCCATTGAATTGCAACTCCTCAATCGTGGAGCACAGCATGGAGGGTTCAAGGTTCTCAAACGAGGCATGCGAAACCGGAGCGGTTGAGGCCAGAACCATGCTGGCCAGAACGGCCAACATGAGGCCACGCGTTGCGGTTGAAGCACGCACGTTTGCATGATGCATGATGACGCCTCGACCACGGACTCTTAAATACCTCCTTTCTACTCGCAAAATAGGGAATCCGTAACACGATTCTCGTTGGTGTTTGACATGTCGGAACGGCGCTCCAGTCCAGCCTTTGCCTTCGTCCTCCTGATGCTCGTGTCCAGCACGGCGCCCTTGCTGATGAGCGTGGCTGCAGAAGGAGGTGAGGAAACGACCTCAACCAACGTCTACAATGCGGGTGGCGTGATCATCGGAGATTTGGATGAATTTGACCCCGGTGAAGGAAGTGAGTATTTGTTTATTCACGAGGAAGAGCCCGTTGTCTCCGCCACGCAATTCATGCGACAGGCATGGATCGACGAAGGCCGGCCCGGCGTGGACGACATGGTGATTGAGCCCTCGATGGGACGCTCCTCCGGTCGTGCTTGCACCCCTCATGTCGTCGGCGATACGCTGACGGTTCCCATCTCCGGTGGTTCCATTTCGGCCTACGTTGCAAAAACAACCACGACGGTGGCTTTCATCGTCCAAAGCGGGCGGACGCTCTCCTCCACCGTGCTCAACAACCTAGCGAGCACATGGGATTCCACCATTTATCCCACCATGACGACCTACTACGGCAAGGACTACCAGGATGGACGAGGACTTGCGCCCCCCGACATTGACAACAATTGTCAGGTTCAAATCATCATTTACGACATCGACGGTGCGTACAACACGGGCGGCTACTTTGCGCCTTCCTTCTCTTCATCACGGGAGGCAGTGTTCGTGGATTATGCCGACATCACCCTTTCCTGGGGCCGCTCCATCCTCGCACACGAACTCGAGCATTTGCTGCACAACGCCCTCGACCCCTACGAAAACCTCTGGATTGACGAAGGCAACGCCGACGTGGCGATTTACCTCTGCTTCGGTGCAGATTCAACCTTGACCGGCCACGTGAACGCATGGACGGGTGCGCCCGAACAATCGGTGCGTTGGTGGAATCAGCGCATTGCGGATTATGGTGCAGGCTACATGTTCACCATGTACCTCGCCGAACACCTCGGCGGCGGTCCCGCCGTTCGCCAACTCGTGCAAGACTCTGCAACGGGTGGCAGGGGTGTTGAGAACCTGCTTCTCTCGCCACAAAGCGGGCAGGTCGGCCTTCTTGGTAGGACCATGAACGAAGCCTTTGCAAACTTCAGCATCGCAGCCACCCTCGATTCCGACCAAGGCATCTACGGCTACCCGAACCTTGACCTCAACCCTGTCTGCACCGGTGGGGCGTTCTGCAGGGCACAGCCAACCGAAGTCAACAGCGACTGGTCCACCCCTTGGTCCTCAACCGGCAACACCCTTGAAGGATGGGGCATTCGGTCGTTCCAGTTCACACCAGGAGCCGCATCACCGGCACCGCTGACCCTTCGTTTGACGGCCGACAAGAGCCAGTTCGACGGCGTGATTGTAACGAAGGCCGTTTCGGACGGCCTGTGGAGTGTCACCGACCTGAACTTCGTGAACAACGTTGCCACCGGCTTGGTACCTGGGTTTGGCAACCTCACCGATGAAGTGTGGGTGATCACCTGGTACGCTTCCACGGTAGCGGATTGCGACTACACCTCGTGCGGCCCCTCCTATCCTGAAGGGACCGTTGACATTGAGGCTGCCCGAATCACTTCGCCTGCCACGCTCTCGCTCAACAACACGGTGCTTTCGGACCGGGACGGTGATGGCATGGAAGACACGGTGGAAATCAACTACGGCGTCCTTTCTAACGCCTTCTTTGAGGATCTTGATGTCGAAATCACCGTTCGTGATGCGAGCGGCACGGTCGTGGACACCATCACCGACAGGGTCGCCGCCGGTGGCGGCGTGACCGTTGACAGCCAGGTCTACTTCACGGCACCACTGGCTGACCAGTACGCCTTTGACATGGTCATGAAGGACATGCTTGGTGAACCGGTTGACACCCTCCAAACATCGCCTCAGATGTTGAACAACATGCGACCAGTGGCCAATGGAAGTGTCTCGCTCACCGACGTTCAAACATGGGAGAACATTCAGTTCCAAGGCGCCGGGTTTGATGCATGGGGCCTTTCCCTCTCCAACAACAGCCTCCCCTACCTCGACGCACCGACGGCCTATGCGTGGGTGTTTGGCGACAACGCCTCTTCAAACCTCAAATCACCCCTTCGATCTTACACGGAGGTCGGAAGTTACAACGCCACTCTGCGCGTGATGGATCAAGGTGGAACGTGGTCCGAGACGCAAGTCCACGCCATCAATGTCAGTGACATCACCGAACCGTTGCCGGTCATCACCGTGAACAACGTGGTGATAGAAGACAACATTTCCTTGCTAACCGGTCAGCGTATTCTCTTCTCAGCTGGTCGCTCTGTCGACAATGTTCCCATCGACCACCTCGACTTCCAGTGGGATTGGGGCGATGGCACGCAAAGCGGCGGTGTTGGCGTCTATTCGCAACAGCACGAATGGGATGACATCGACGGGGAAAGTGAGATCTTCACCCTCACCCTCACCGTCTCCGACGGCATCAACGTCGGAACGAAGACGCTTCTCGTTCACATCAACAACAGGGTGCCTGTCCAAATTTATGCAGAGACGTTGACCACCATGACCTACACCAGTCTGGTCCTTCCCGATGTGTTTGTGGACGACGACGGTGAACTCCTCACCTATGCGTGGTCCTTCCCGGACGGTGTTCGCGTTGGAACGGGGACACCGACCCGAAACGACGACTTCTCCACGGTGAGCAGCAGTGCCACGAACCCCATCGTAGCATGGGATGTTCCAGGCAACAAGACAGTCTCGCTCACGGTCACGGACGACGACGGTAGCCAAGCAACGGCCGTCCTCAACGTGGTGGTGTTGAACCAAATGCCTGTGGCCACCTTTGACGTCAGGACGCTCTCGGCGATGGGTTCACGTGAAATCGACTTCCGAGAGGAAGACGGTGAGGTCGACACAGCCTACGTGTTTGACGGACTTGACAGCATGGACCCCGACGGTTCAGTGGGTGATTCAACAGACATTGAGGTGTGGAACTGGACCTTCTCCGACGGCACCTTCGGTGACCGTCCCCAAGTGACGCACACCTTCACCACCCCCGGTGTTCACACCGTGTCCCTGGTCGTCACTGACAAGGACGGGCAGGAGAGTTTCGCCCGTACCATGACGGTTCGAATTGCGAATCCGCTCCCCATCATTCAGGTCCGCATCTTGGACGGGTACATCGGAGACGACATCATCACCACCTCAACGCCGTTCCCCGAGGGGACCGTCCCCGACGCTTGGTCGCACACCTTCAATGAGGACGGCGCCGTGGTAACGGCACCCGAGCGTATGCTCTACTTCGATTCCTCCGGAACACGTGATGGCGATCGGCAATTCGAAGGCAAGTACGTACCATTTGAAGTGGAATCGCCCGATTGGAACGGCTTGGTCCAATACACCTGGGACTTCGGCGATGCGACGCCACTGGTTCACGAGGCGACACCTTGGCATGCCTACACGCTCCCCGGCACCTACACGGTTTCGCTCACTGTGCGAGACGGGTTTGGAACGGGTGATGTATCTCGCCAAACCTTCACCGTGGTGGTTGACGAGCCACCCGAAGCGAGGGATATCTACGTTCCAGAGAACATCTTTGCGGGCTCGTCCATCTCCTTTGACGCCGATGTGTTTGACGCCGAGGCTGGAAGTGAAATGGAGATTTATCGCGACTTGGATGTCGAGGACGGCTCGATCACCGAGCGAGACGAGCGCATTCTCACGCAGTTCACCGTTCGTTGGGACTTTGACATTGAAACCGACGCGGATGAAAACGGTAATCCTGCCGACGATTGGGTCACTCCTATCGCTGGTTCTCCCGTCCGCACCATCAACACCTGGGAGGCCACAGGGTTCTACACCGTGTTGGTGGAAGTTTGCGATGGCATGGGTCAGTGCGACATCTTGACCGAGGACATCGAAGTGGTCCCGGAGCCCGATGGTCCGCCCTCCCTGTCCGACTTCAGCGCTGACGAGTGGAAATCCTGGCTGGCCGATGCTGGTTCCGAGCTAGCGACCTTCATTGCGCTCATTGTGGTGGCCCTGGTCTTGGGATGGCTCGTGATGCGTGAGCCATCGGCGCTCGAGGAAGAAGCCAAGGAAGCCGCTGAGACGTACACCGATATCGAGCATGTTGAGTCGCAAGGCGGTTTGCTTGGCATGGACCATCACATGCCACCGCCCGCCCCGAAGATCCTCTCAAAGGATGAACGCCGGAACGATGAGAGTGGCTATGTTCGCCCCCTGCGCCGTCGTTGAGGGAATGTCCTAAAACCGAGCAGGACCGTCTCAGACTGGGTGAAGGCATGCGAACGACATCGGCGGTCGCTTTGATGGTCTTGATGGCCATCCTCGTTTCTCCAAGCACGAGCGTGCTTCCTTCGGCTCAAGCGGCCTCGGGATGCGAGGGTCAAGTGGCCACACCCGAATGGAACACCAGCCTTCAGCACATGGCGTTGGTGCCCCATTGGAGCAGCCCATACGCCTTCGACCCTTACTACGGCGAACCCGTTTATGCGACGGAGGGCAGAGATCACGAGGAGTACTACGAAACCAACGTCGGCGACCTTGACCCAGCCCTTCACCCCGAGGAACCATGGGTCTACAATCCAATTTGGCCGCTGCCACGTCTTGATCCACTCACCTCGGGGCAGTACACCGTCATGGAAATCGGAAACGACAGTTCCGGCGTGCTCCGGATGAACCTGTCCAGTTCGCATCGGACCACCTTCTGCATCTCTCTGTATGAAACGGATGGGAACACCACGAAACCGGCGATGGCCGATGTTTACCTGATGACCAAAACGCAATACGATGCATACGGCGAGGTATACCGAATGATGCACGGCGGTTGGTGGTGGGATGACCTTGACCTTGCGGGTGGCGACGGTGACGTACTCAGCGATATCCCGCCTGAATGGCGCAGTTTCAACCCGCTCGGCTGGCAATCGTACCGCGACGTGCATCAATACGAACAGCGGGAAGAACTCACATTCTCCGTCGCCATGGACGGTCCAGAGGTCTATTCCTCGCTGTTCGGTGGCTCGGAATGGCAGGATTTCTACCTCGTCATCGATGCTTGGGACAACACCAACGACGATGATGCAGCCGCCTTGAACAGCGTCCTGATCGCCGACATCACCGTGCTTCCTACGGAGCGGTCGGCCCTTCTTCCGCCCTGGACGGTACCGCTCACGCTGTTTGTTTTGCTGGCGGCCGTGGTCGTGGTTCCCGTGGTTCTCAACAGCCGGTACATGCAGGCCGGTCTTGACCAACAATCAACCAAGGAGGCGCCTGTTCCGGTGATGGAACAGTCTGCTGCTCAACTCGAATAGGACTCAGTATTCCATCAGGGTCCAGGCGTTCTTGAGGTCTCGAATGTTGACGAGGCCCTTGTTGGAGAGTTTGAACTCCGAGCGAAGGGTGGCGTAGACAAGCGATTGGCCGAGAACGGGAGCGTGAAGCCGAGCCCAATCGCCGCCGTTGCCCAGCGCCATCATGGAAAAGGCGTGCTTCGAGCTCTTGAGTTCGTAGCTCGCTTCAACAATCTGGAGGGCATCTTGGTGGTCGTTGACGGTTCCACAGAACTTGAACACCTCGCCCTCCTTGGAATGTTCGTTGACCATGCCAACGAGCTCTTCAGCGCTGGGAGTGGTGGTGGTGTCGTGGATCGAAGAGATCACGCGGACGCCGGCGGCGCTGGCTTTGTCGAGCAGGCCGGTACGAGCCTCGCCCTCGATGGACAATTCAAGGTCCACCGAGTTGACGCCCGATGCAATGGCCTTCTCGAGGATTTCATGCCGTTGACTGGCCTCGCCGGGATAGTAGCCGCCCTCTTCGGTCGGGCGAACCGTGAAGATGACCGGGAGCGGGATGCTCTCCTTGAGGTTCTGAATGCAAGTGTCCACATCGATGCTTTCCATCTCTCGAACAGGCCATTCACTTTCTGGTGGCATCACGTGCTTGACTTCGCCGTCTTCGCCCTCAACAGGTTGTGCCTCGGGTCGCTTGAGGTAAAGTCGGTCAAATCGGACTTCAACAAAGTCGGCGCCAGCGAGGTTGGCTCGTGCTGCTTCATCCGCCATCTCTTTCACGGTCGTTCCTTCCAAAGAAACGCACACTTTTGGGTCAGCCATGCAGCACCCATCTGACCCCTCTTCTTAACGGTCACGCTGGCTTCATCATCGCTTTTTTTCACCAAAACCACCGTCACCTGTTGTTTGATGAGCATTGAGGTTTAGTGGTGATAGTAAAGGGGCATTCGGTGGCAAAAAATGGGCCGCAATCCATCGTTTTTCTGTGATAAAAAGGGGTATGTTTATACCCCGTGGCGAGCAGTATATTTTGAAGGAGGAAAGCGGCGTTCTTGAATGACCAAAATCGCCCGCAGCCTGCCGATTTTAACACGTTCTGAGGTGGAGAAATGAGTGAAAATTACGACGCAGGAAGCATCCAAGTTCTCGAGGGACTTGAAGCGGTTCGAAAACGCCCCGGAATGTACCTCGGCGACCCCCACGACGGCTCCGCCCTGCACCACTGCATTTGGGAAGTGGTCGACAATTCCGTCGATGAGCACCTTGCAGGGTTCAACGACACCGTTGAAGTGGTCCTCCACCCTGACCATTCACTGTCTGTCCGAGACTACGGGCGGGGCATCCCCGTCGACCTGCACGAGGAATTCGGCGTCTCTGCTGCCGAGGTCATCATGACGAAGTTGCATGCTGGTGGAAAGTTCGACAACAGTTCCTACAAGGTAAGCGGCGGTTTACACGGCGTCGGTGTTTCGGCGGTCAACGCAGTTTCGGAGTGGATGGATGTTGTCATTCACCGAGATGGCACGGTTTACAAGCAGCGATTTGAGGCGGGTGTCCGCGTGACCGAGCTCGAAACTATCGGCACCTGCGACGATACTGGGACAACGATCACGTTCAAGCCCGACACCACGATTTTCACCAACATCGTCGAGTTCGATTTTGACCAAATCGACAGCCGATTAAAGGAGACCTCCTTCCTCAACGCTGGCTTACGCATCGTCATTACCGACGAACGGAGCGAAGAGCCTCACGCGGTGGAGCATCATTACGCCGGCGGGATTTCTGAATTCGTGAAACAAATCAACACTCGGCGAGAGACCCTCCACCCCGACCCCATCCTCATCTCAGGTGAAAAAGAGATCGAAAAGGGCCCTGTGTCGGTCGAATTGGCACTCCAGTGGTCCGATGCCTTCAGCGAGAGCATCTATTGCTACACGAACATCATTCGAAACAAAGACGGCGGCACACACATGTCGGGCCTCCGAACTGCATTGACCAGCAGCATCAACGGCTATGCGAAGAAGAAGAAACTCCTGAAGAACGACGGTTTGTCCGGCGATGACGTTCGGGAGGGCTTGGCGGCCATCGTGAGCGTGAAGCACCCCGATCCTTCGTTCTCTTCCCAAACCAAGGACAAACTGGTGAGCAGTGAGGTCTCCGGCATCGTCCAGACCGTCGTCTACGAGAAACTCAACGAGTTCTTTGAGGAGAACCCGGCGGTCGGCAAACTCATCGTTGACAAAGCGGTTCTGGCCTCCAAAGCCAGGGAGGCTGCGCGAAAAGCCCGTGATTTGACCCGTCGCAAGGGTGTCCTTGAGGGCGGCGGCCTGCCAGGTAAACTCGCAGATTGCCAGTCCCGCAAGCCCGAAGAGTGTGAAATCTACCTCGTTGAGGGTGATTCTGCCGGCGGTTCAGCCAAGACCGGACGAGACCGTCGAACGCAAGCCATCCTGCCCTTGCGTGGAAAAATCCTGAACGTTGAGCGCCAGATGCACAACGTGGCCAAGGTGTTCCAAAATCAAGAGATTCAAACCATGATTCGTGCGTTCGGTGCGGGCGTGGGCAACAATGTGGGCGATGAAGGCGCTTTTGACACCACAAAGTTGCGCTACAACAAACTCATCATCATGACGGACGCTGACGTTGACGGCGCCCACATTCGAACCTTGATGCTCACCTTCCTGTGGCGCTTCATGCGGCCTGCCATTGAGGGCGGCCACGTCTACATCGCTCAGCCTCCGCTGTATCAATTGAGCAAGGGGAAACTCAACCGGTACGCCTTCAGCGACGAAGAGCGTGACACCATCATCGACGAGTTGCGCGGGGACAACCCCGGTGCCAAGATCGGCGTTCAACGCTACAAGGGTCTTGGTGAGATGAACCCTGACCAGCTCTGGGAGACGACGATGAACCCCGAAACACGGACTATGCTCAAGGTGACGGTGAAGGAAGCCGAAGAAACCGATCGCATGTTCGAGACGCTCATGGGCGAGGATGTGCCCGAGCGAAGGGCGTTTATCGAGCGACACGCCAAGGAGGTGACCAACCTTGACATCTGAGGACAACAACGACATCGTCGACGACGGAGCGGCCGGTTCGGGTGAGATCATCCTCAACCATTCGCTGAACACGGAAATGAAGAATTCCTACATCAATTACGCCATGTCCGTCATCATCGGACGTGCGCTTCCGGATGCTCGGGACGGCCTCAAGCCGGTTCATCGCCGTGTCCTCTACGGCATGTTTGAGGGCGGCCACACCGCCGACAAGAAGTTCAGCAAATCTGCCCGCTCCGTCGGCGAAGTCATGGGGAAATACCACCCTCACGGCGACCAGTCCATCTACGACACGATGGTGCGCATGGCTCAGGAATTTTCACTGCGCTATCCCTTGGTGGACGGGCAGGGCAACTTTGGTTCGATCGACGGCGATCCTCCGGCCGCCATGCGGTACACGGAAAGCCGTCTTGACCGCATCGCCAAACACATGTTGGATGATATCAACAAAAACACCGTTGATTTCCAACCCAACTTTGACGACTCGGAGAATGAACCCTCAGTGCTCCCTGCTCGACTGCCCAATCTGTTGCTCAACGGCAGCGACGGTATTGCGGTGGGTATGGCGACTCGCATTCCGCCTCACAACCTCACGGAAGTGGCGGGTGCTGTGAATTTACACGTTGATACCATCCTTGAGACGGGGTCGAATGAGAAGCCAACCATCTCTATAGAAGAATACATGCAGCACGTGAAGGGGCCTGATTTCCCCACTGGCGCCTCCATCCACGGCATCGATGGCATCGCTGACATGTACGCCACTGGAAAAGGTCGATTCCACGTTCGATCCAAGTGCGAGGTGTTTGACGATGAGAAGGGTAAACGCATCGTGGTCCACGAAATTCCCTACCAGGTCAAGAAAGCCGACATGCTCGTTCAGATTGCTGATTTGGTCAACAAGGAAGTCGTCATTGGCATCCGTGACATCCGTGATGAATCTTCCAAAGAAGGCATCCGCGTGGTCATCGAGGTCAAAAACAACGCCGATCCTCACGCCGTACTCAATCAACTGTTCAAATCCAGTCGACTTCAAGAGTCCTACTCTGCTAACATGATGGGCATTCTTGATGGACGTCCGGTGCTGCTCAATCTCTCGACGATGATCCACACCTATGTGTCTCACCGAGAAGCCGTGATTGAGCGCCGTGCTGCGTTTGACTTGGACAAAGCCAAAGCCCGAGCCCACATCTTGGAGGGCCTGGTCAAAGCCCAAGACCGCATTGACGACGTCGTCGCTGTTGGTAAGGCGAGTTCCAGCCGCGAACAATTCGAGAATGTGCTCCGAGGCGAGGAAACGATGGCCGGCATCGACCCGTTCGATTTCAGCGAAGCGCAGGCCAAGGCCATTGCTGAACGCCGCTTGTACCAGCTGAGCCGGCTTGATGTCACCAAGGTTCAAGACGAGCATGAGGAATTGAAGTTGGTCATTGCTGACTTGGAGGATGTCTTGGCATCTCGGCCTCGCCGCCTCTCGATTTTGAAGGATGAATTGGCCGAACTCGTGGACCGACACGGCGACGAGCGACGTTCGTTCATCGACCCCATGCCGCTGTCCATGGACCGTGAGGACCTCATTGAAGAGCGAGCCATTGTGATCACCCTGAGCGAGGACAACTACATTCGCCACACGCCGGTTGAGACCTTCCGCACACAGAACCGTGGCGGCCGTGGACTCAAGGGCGTGACCACCAAGAGCGAAGACACCCCTCAACTCATCACGGCCTGCTTCAGCAAAGACCGCCTGCTGATTTTCACCGATCAGGGTCGTGTGTACGGCTTGAAAGCCTGGGAGACGCCGCTGGGCAGCCGCCAATCTCGCGGCAGCCACATTCGCAACCTGCTCGAAAGCCTGCGAGAAGACGAGAACATCGTGAGCATCTTGCCCGTCTCTCGAGAATTGCTGGAGGAACCGGACAACCACTACCTCCTCTTTGCGACACGGCTGGGACTCATCAAGAAGACCGCGCTCTCCGAGTACGTTCGCATCAACCGAAACGGAAAGTACGCTCTCCGGTTCAAGATTCAAGGTGATTCGCTGGTCAATGTGCGCTCTGCTACCAACGAGCACGACATTGTGATGATCTCAACCACCGGCTACGCCTCGAGGTTCAACTGCGGTGCGATTCGGGCCTCTGGACGAGTCTCCGGCGGTGTTTACGGCATCAAGGTCGGCGACCGAAAGGGGTCCGGCGGCGGTGTGGTCGCTGGTATGGTCGCCATGCTGAGTTCGGACGAATACATTCTCACCATCTCCAAGTACGGCATGGCGAAGCGAAGTCGTTTGGGTACGGCTGAGAAGATTCACGACACGGACGCAGCGGGCGAGCACAAGTTTGAGGACGACGGCTCGCCAAAGATGGTGACCGACGGCTACCGGCGTACCAAACCCGGGGCGAAGGGCGTGCGAACGATGAAACTCGACGAGGAGCATCAGGACACCATCATCAGCGTTCGAACCATCCCCGACATTGACGACCACCTGTTCCTGTTGACGAAATCGGGCATGATGATTCGCATCCGAGTTTCAGAAACCAAAGAAACCAGCGGGAAATCCACCCGAGGCACACGCGTCATGGAATTGCGAGACAAGCAAAAGGGCGGGTTCACCGACGAGATCATCTTCTCGTCCCGTGTTTCTGCCTCACTCCTCGATGTCGATGATGAAGAGGAAGAGGGTGGAGCACCTTCCAACCTCGGCGAAGAGGAATGATGCATCCCTCATCTTCGGTATCGGGCGGCAACGCAAGCGAGCGACGCATTCAAACGGGATGCCGATGTCTTCGGTTCGCAAGGGGCCTTCCCTCCTGCGGTGAGATTGATGGACGAGCGTTCTTTGATTTACGATTGGAACACGGTGGAGTACGACTTCAAACGTGATGCGAACAACCATCCTCACGGGGTTTGGTTTGATGATGAAACCTTGCGCGACGGGCTTCAGAGCCCCAGCGCCCGTAATCCCACGATCGAGCAAAAAATCGAACTTCTCGGCTACATGGAGCAACTCGGTTTGCAAAAGGTTGACCTCGGCCTGCCAGGGGCTGGCCCGTTCCACCGCAACCACATCGATGCCATGCTCACCCACATCCGGGACAACGACTACGCCATCCGCCCGGGTGCGGCTGTTCGAACCTTGATGGGAGATATCGAACCGCTGGGGGAGATGCAGGCCAAGCACGAAATGGAAATCCAGGCCTCCGCCTTCCTGGGCACCAGCCCCATCCGTCAGTACACCGAAGGCTGGACGATGGAGAAACTCATGACCACGATGGAAAAGGCCGTCTCCTATGCCGTCGAAAACGACGTCGCCGTGATGTTTGTAACCGAGGACACCACACGGTCCAATCCCGAGGATGTCAAGATGATCTATCAGCGTGCCATGGAACTTGGTGTGCGTCGCCTTTGCGTTTGTGATACCTGCGGTCATGTCACGCCCAACGGCGTCAAGAAACTCCTCGCCTTCATCGACGAGGAGGTCATCAAGGACGCAGGTTACCAGCGCCGGGACATCGAAGTCAACTGGCACGGCCATCAAGACCGTGGTCTTGGCGTGGCCAACAACATCGCTGCCGTGGAAGCCGGCGCCGATGTGATTCACGGCACGGCCCTTGGTGTCGGAGAGCGAGCCGGGAACGCCCCGCTCGACCAGACCTTGGTCAACTTGAAGCTCATGGGCGTCATAGACAACGACTTGACGTTGCTGGACACCTACATGCAGAAGGCCAACGAATACATCGAGGTCCCGCTGCCACGAAACTACCCTGTCTTCGGTGAAGATGCATTTGAAACCGGTACCGGCGTGCACGCTTCAGCTGTCATCAAGGCCATGCGAAAAGGTGACAACTGGCTCGCTGACCGTGTCTACTCCGGCGTTCCTGCCGGCGATTTTGGTTTGAAGCAGGTCATTCGAATCGGGCACATGTCCGGTCGTTCGAACATCATTTGGTGGTTGGAACAAGAGGGCATTGAACCTCAGGAGGACTTGGTCGCTCACCTGTTTGAGGTGGCCAAGAGCCAGAAGCGAAACATGCTCGACGAGGAAATTCACGCAGCGGTCGCAGCCTTCAGTGCCTCTTGATCAGGCGGCTTCCTCTTCGAAGTCCCTTTCTTCGCTCGTGGGCTTGGAGCCGATCCATTCAGAGTCCACTTCGCCACCACTCCACTCACCGTCGAGTGAAATTTCGTTGATTTCGTGCTCTTCTCGCCACACCTTCTCCTCAAGACTTCCGTTGACAATAAACTGCCCGTTCTCATCGATTTGTTCCTCAAGCAAGCCAAAATGTTTGGAGATGGGCAAAAAATGTCCGACCGGCATTCCGGCTGCCGTAAACGGGTTCGTGGCCGCACCGATGATCAGGCCGTCTTCAGGTGCGACGATGTCAACCGACATGCCTGGCGTGGCGGGGTCGGAGATGGTCGCCACCACTTCACCCTCTCGCATGACGCTCCCCGCTTGGACAAACATGTCGAGCAATCCGCCCTCGGCGGCACGCAGCCATGTTGAGCCGCTGGCCATGATTCGGAATTTGGGCCGTTGAGGGTTGCCGGGTACCATGCGCATCGAACGCAGGGCGTTCATGACACCGTGGACGGCCACCTTGACCGAGAGGTCGCCCAGCGAATCAGCTCCGCCGCCCTCGTAAGTGACCACCGGGATGTCTGCGGCGTTGCCCGTACGGCGCAACGTCCCTTTGGAGGGGACCGAGTCAAGGATGATTTCAATGCCGAAGGATTTGGCGAGTAAGTAGGAACTTGTATGGGTGAGGTCACAACGAACCTGCGGCATGTTCCGCCGTCCTTTGGCCGCGCTGTGCAGGTCGATGATGGCGTCGCTGTCCTCGACCAGGTGCGTCCAGACTTGATGGGCGACTCGCCGTGTTGTCGATCCACCCGGGTCGCCTGGAAATTGTCGGTTGAGGTCCCTTCCGTCTGGGAAGTACCTCGATTTCATGCGGTAGCCGGGGAGGTTCACAATGGGGACGATGCGCAGCGTGCCGGCGAGGCTCTTGGGGTCGAGGGGCTTTCCCTCATCCGTGAACGCATTGCTCAGGAGGTGAGTGCAAGCGGAGGGGCCGGTCAATTCGTCGCCGTGGATACCACCGATGACCGTGATGCAAGGGCCCGGCCTTGAACCGTGAATGATGGTGACCGGGATGGGCCACGCATCACCAAGGCTGACGTTGAGCAAAGGAAGGTGCACGGTTCGAAGTGTCCCTGGTTTGATGCGCTTACGGTTGAAACGGATATCGCCCCATTCGGAGGTCCGGTCCCATTCAGGTCGGTCTTCGGTTTGGTGTTCCTTCATCGCCTCATCGATGGCCATTCGTCGTCGTTTGGGGAGTTCATGTGCCACGCGCACCTTGCGGACGGTTTTCTTCTTCCGCCCGCTCATGCGATTCCCACGCCCCTGCCCGTCATCAACGCTCCGTTTTTCCCTGAGGGAAGAACCATGAATCGTGTCGTGGGTCTGGACTCCATGAGCGAACTCGGTGTGCAACGAACTTACGCTCCCACTTCGATTTGTTTTGGCTGCGGTCCAGCCAACGAACATGGCCTGCAGATTGATTCATTCCGAACAACTGATGGCCTGACCATGGAATTCGTCCCAGCCGACCACCACCAGGCTTTTCCTGGCATGATCAACGGAGGCATCATCGGAACACTGCTTGACTGTCATGGGAATTGGGCTGCTGCCATTGCGCTCATGGATGCACAAGGCCTTGATGAGCCACCTTGCACCGTAACCGCTTCCTACGACGTCCAACTTCGTCGCCCTACGCCTCACGGTGCGATCTTGATGGTGAACGCCACGCCAACCGAGGTGCTGGACGACAGGGTTCGGGTCGCACTGACCTTGGAGGCTGAAGGCAAGGTGTGTGCCACGGGGAGCGGCCTCTTCGTGGCTGTGAAGGAAGGGCACCCCGCCTATCATCGATGGTCCTGAGGCCGTGGCATGCCTCGACCATCGACTCAGCAACAGCATGAACTCGATGCGCTGCAGGTGGAGGTGCTGGCCGAGATGATAGCCATCGGCATGCTGGACGAGGATGGTCGCCAACGTTTGGACGCTGTTCCGCTGGGTGTTTTACGGTCGAACGCCACGCAACGCCATGGCGTGACGCGCTGGAGCAGGGACGGACAAGGTCATCTGAGGGTCGATGTGGTCGACTTGAATCCGCATTTGCTCAACGATAACTGGCGAGACTATGCAGCCTTCGTGCTGTTCCATGAATACCTCCATGTTTTGGGCCATCGCGCTCACGACCGCACCTTCAGGACCTTGGAAGCGCGTTGGCCTCACACGACAGCGGCGGCTCGTGGAAAAGCGTTCACGCACGCAAGAAGGCTTGCAAGAGCCTCATGGCATTGGGTGTGTCCGACTTGCGATGAGCGCTACCCTCGGCAGCGAAAAGGCAGCGGACGGTACATGTGCAGGCGGTGCAGAACGGTGCTCAAGGACGTGCCCAGCCGGGACATTGAATGAAATACTGCGACTTGACCCTTCACCCGATGAAGCAGGCGCCGGCTCACCCCATCCGATGCGCCGTGTTCGTTGCGTGCCTGCTGACGCTGTTGGCCCATCCGTTCGTCCCGGGCGCTTCTGCTGGTTTGACCGAAGATGAAGGAGACTTGTTCTTCTCGTGCCTGGCCGACAACGATTGTGTCCTTTCTCCCACGCCTGTTGGTGAGGAACAGGTCTCCGACCAGACCTTTGCCAACATCGTGCAGCCCGAAACCGTCGTCTTCGAATTCATCATGAGCCCGGGCCAAGACCACATTGCTCTCCTGCCCGAATTCATGGATGTCCTTGAAATTGATTTCAAACATCAGACCGAAGCAGGGAGCCTATTTCGTCCAGCGATGGATGTTCGATTGATCCTCGGTGAGAACGTCAACGAGTGGTCCTTTGAGGCGAGCACGCTTCCGGAGGTCGCAGCCACACCGTACAAGCTGGAGGACGAGCCTCTCGACACGTCGGCTGGCAGGGTGCTGTGGGAGGATGAGAGCGTCCGATTGCTGATCACGGTGACCCTTGATCGGCCGGGGACATGGTCATTGAACATGCGAGGTGCCTCGTTTCTTCAACTGGACATCCCTTGGTCGATGAACGCAGCGCAAGTGAACATGGACGAGCCCTCATCCCGGACGCAGCCTGTCTCCACGGCCTTCGAGGATCTTCACCGAGGTGCATTGGTTGGCGCCGACCACGATTGTTGGGCTTTTGAGGTTGAAGATCACGAGGTGCTTCGATTGCTGGTGGAGTGGGAACTTGTTCCTATCGAAATTGAGCAACCACATCCGATTCCCGATTTGATCACGGCGGCTGGGCGGCTCTCACCCACCCCCGAGGTCGTGGTCGACGATGACGGCGAATCCCTGCGCATCACCTATCGCTGGCGAGCCCTTCCAACCGGCGACTACACGTTGTGCATGCACGGTTCACCCGACAAAATCCAACCCTACGCATGGACGGGTGTCTTCGGGTACGAAGGAACGGGTCCGACCGACCCCACGGAGTTCACCTCAGCAAGCTACTACCCGCAAGGATCAGCCTTCGTTGGAAACATCGAGGAGCCCTTGGAGTTGAATGACCAAGGCGTCGGTTTGTTGTTGGTGTCGCTTCTGATGCTCGGCGTGTTCATGTTTGTCGCCTTTCGACCGACGACCGCTTACGCTGTTCGATTCGGTTTGTTCGTGCCGGGCGTTCTGTTGCTGGTCGTCGGCGGCGTTCTCAACCCCGCTGTGGCCATGTTCAATCAGGTTCAACACCCTGAGGAGATCACCGTGGATGAGCTCATCGACATGCGGCTTCAGCAACTCTGGGATGTTTCAGCGGAAGGTGTGCCCGAGCAAACGCTTGCGACCCACACGGGCGCAACGTTGGGTATGTTGGAGGGGGAACGTCTTCGACTCAAACTTGACATCGACCAAGCCATTCCACTCGAGGATGGTCGGTGGCAACTCGTGGTTCCTGAACTTGATTCGCTGCGTTTGGACCAGGCCATCTTCGGCCAAGTGGCTGAAGGTGAGACCTACACCACGCAGGAAGGAATGCTCGAAGCGCAAACCGTCCGATTCATTCTTCTTGCAAGCCGGGCGCTGCTGCTCGACCTCATGATGCTCGAGGCGATGCTGGTGGTGGATGACGTCCCTTCATCCTCTGTCTTTCACATTGATACTGAGATGGTCGCCGCTCCGGCAAGCGGCTCGCTTTCAGCACCTGCGTGGGCCACCCGGCCCTCAACGGTCGACGCGAACGACTGGGTTCGCCTTCAAACGGCCCTGTTCCCCGAGCGCATTACCATCTCGCTGTGCGATTGTGATCTTGATTTGCTCGATGTGAATTTCATCCCACCCAACGGATTTGACAGCAGAGACATCCCCCCTGCATGGGGTATTGAGAGCGCTGATGGGTTTGTGCCATACGGTGGAGGGTTGATGATGGTCGGTCTGAGCCTTGGGTTGTTGGCCACGTGGTTGGAGGTTCAACGCAAGTCAAGGGCGGAAGCCCTGGCTCGTGATTATGCTCCCGAGTCCAACCAATGGACCTGATCAGTTGCCTTCGGTTTTCTCGAGTTGGTCGCTAACCGCCTTCGCTGTGTCCGCTTCCGTCATGTTGGCGGCTTTGGCGGCGGCCTCAATGGATTTGGCTTCGTCTGCTGTGATTTCTCCGTCGGCAGCGGCGGATTTGATGGCGGCCTTGACGTTCAAATCAGCGGCTTCTTGGTCGCTGATGCCGAGCGCTGCCTGGAAGGATTTGAGTTCCTTGAGTTCGGCTTCCGTGATCACGCCATCCTCCCATGCCGACTCGTAGGCGTGAACCAAGAATTCCTTGTAAGCTTCTTGATTGAGAAGGACATCCCGAATCAAGCCAGTATCAACGCCCTGGTCGTTGTTGACCATGTCGAGAAGGGCGATGGAGCGACGCACCTCTTTGACGGCCATGTCTTTGAGTCCGTGGCCTGCCCACACCGCTCCTGCCGCGACCACTGCCGCTGCAAACCAGCGCATGATGTCGGGGTCGACAAGGTTGCCCGGCTCGACGAGGTGGAAGATGCCCAACACAGCCATGGCGGCACCGCACATGACCTCGACCCAATCATTGAGGTCAGGTTCGTCGTCAAACACCGAAAGTCGTTCTTCGACCATGGCATCTCGTTCGTCGCTCATGCATTGACCACGCGCAGGTGGGACTTCTAAGTGTCGGCAATGAACGCGGGGCGTTGTCCTTTTGAACCGCTGCCCAATATGAGGCGATATGGAGGTGGCAGAACGAGCGGTTTCATCGCTGGATTTGCCATCTCGCTTCACGAAGTTCTTGACTCAAGATTGGGGGATCCAACAGCTCCATCCACCACAGGCAGAAGCCGCCCCGTCCATCCTTGCCGGTGACAACACCTTGGTGGCGATTCCCACGGCTTCGGGAAAGTCACTTCTTGCCTACATGGGCATGGTCAAGCGGATTTCTGAGGGCCATTCACGCTCAAAGGCCATCTACATCGTGCCGCTCAAGGCGTTGGCGATGGAGAAGTACGAGGATTTGAGCGCCATCGCCGGAGCGATGGGGTGGTCCGTGGGGTTGGGCATTGGCGATGCAACAGCGGAGGCCAAGAACATCGACGATTGCAACATCCTGGTCTGCACCTCTGAGAAACTGGATTCCTTGCTCCGCCACCGTGCGGAACTGGTGTCAGATGTGTGCTGCGTCGTAGCGGATGAGTTTCACCTCATGAACGACGGGACCCGCGGTCCAACGTTGGAAATTAATCTCACCCGCCTTCGCCACATCAAACCCGATGCCCAAATCATTGCGCTCTCGGCCACGGTTGGCAATTCACCGGACCTCGCTTCGTGGCTTGATGCGACGTTGATTCAGTCCGACTGGCGCCCGGTCGCTCTTGAGTACGCTACGTTTCACGATTTTCATGTTGAACCGCGCAAAATCCAATCCCCGGGTGATGATGGTGATCATGGGAAATTGAGCCCGCCACGGGACCTTGAGGGCTTGAAGAGTCATCCGGTGTGGAGCGTTGTGGACGACGGCCTGACGCAGGGTGCGCAGGTGTTGATGTTCGTGGGTACACGAAGAAGTGCTCAATCCGAGGCCAAGAATTTGGCGAAACGGGTTCGCAAACGCCTCGAGAAGGAAAACCCCGAACGCCTCTCCACTCTCAAGGAACTGGCTGAGAAGTTGACCGGTCGAAGCCAGTCCAACCTCGCCGAGCAGTTGGCCGCTTGCCTGTCCTCGGGGGTTGGCTTTCACCACGCAGGCCTCACCAATGCCCAGCGGAAGGACGTGGAAGCGGCGTTCAAAGACGGCCTGCTGGTGGCGCTCACCGCCACGCCAACTTTGGCTGCAGGCGTGAACCTTCCAGCCAGACGCGTGCTGGTGCGAGACCTCAAGCGGTGGGACGACGGGATGAGTCGTCCGCTGCCTGTCATGGAAGTCCGTCAGATGCTCGGTCGTGCGGGGCGGCCAAAGTACGACACCAAAGGAGAAGCGTGGGTCTACTGCAAGGGCACGGACGGATGGGAAGTCGCCGACGCAGTGTCGGATCGGTACTTCTTCGGCCCCATCGAAGACATCTCCTCCAAATTGGCTTCCGAGCCTGCGCTTCGGATGCACGTCCTTGCCAGCATTGCCACGGGGGGTCTCGTCCACAAGGGTTCCATTGAACACTTCTTTTCATCCACGTTTCTCGGAGCCTCCATGCCCCCGTCGCAACTCAGGGAGCGGCTCACGAGCATGCTGGACTGGTTGGTTGAGGAGCGATTTGTCAGACGATGCGGCCCCGATGAGCACTTCACGCCTTCATGGGCCAATGCTTCCGTTGATGAGGATGAAGCATGGGATGACACCGTACCAACATGGGCCACCAGCGCCCATCACACGCAAGGTGTGTCCTGGGAACCTGAACGGCCAGGAGCCAAGCCTCTCACACCTACAAGCAGCGCCCATCCAACGCCTTCCTTCGGTTTCTCGAGGGCAACTTCACTCGAACAAACTGGTGGTTGGGTTCAACCGGTCGCTGAAGACGGCCCCGACATGCGCTACGAGGCCACGGCCATGGGTGAGCGAGTGACTCAACTGTATCTCGATCCGCTCTCGGCTTCCATTCTTCGACGTGGGCTTCGCAGGGCAGTCAGGCGTTGTGTTCGAAAGGATGCACCTGTCTCTGATTTTGGGTTCCTCCATCTGGCGGTTGCCACACCAGATTTTGTCTCGCTCTGGGCAAAATCAGCTGATTTTGAAGTCAACTCGCCCACGTGGCTGAAGGCCAATGCAACGGAAGATGAGCTCCTCGTTGAACCGGGCTATGCTGAGGCGATGCTGAGCGACATCAAGTCGGCTTGGATGGTCGAAGAATGGACCGAAGAGACCACGTTGCGGCAACTGGAGAAGGAGTTGGATGTTCTTCCAGGGGACGTTCATCATCGAATCGATTTGATGGGCTGGCTCTTGGCTGGAGCTCAACAAGTCTTACTGACCGATGATGTGTTTGCTGAGGAGCATCTTCCTGTGGTCGCCGACCTCGTTCAGCGCATCAGTACTCTCCAGCAACGCGTCCGACACGGGTGCAAGACCGATCTCTTGCAACTTGTCAACATTCGCCATGTCGGACGGCAACGTGCTCGTGAACTGGCAGCGTTAGGTCTGCGAGAACCGAACGATGTGCTCCGCATGTCGTCCAAGCAACGATCCACGCTTCTCGCTCAGCGTGGGTGGGGGCCGGTGCTCTTGGACAAAATTTTCACTGAGATTGAACGGGTTTTGAAACGGACAACAGGTGCTTCAAAGCCATCGAAGAGGAGTGACGACGCTCCGCTGGAAGGCGAACGCTCTGAGCATGATTGAAAGCGGTGAACGTGCTGGAGTCTGCTGATGAGGCCCCATCCGTTTCCCCTCGCCAACGTTCAGCTCAACGGGGAAGGTCCAAAGGAAGCCATTGACCACTTCCTTAAGCATCGTCCCTCCGAACGGTGGGTGTTGTTGGGTGGCCATGCAGCGCAGAGCATGGACCAGTTGTGGACGGCTTGGATTCAAGCCACTCGCAATGAATTGAGAGGTGCCATGGTGGCCCGGAGCATCGACGCAGAGTTCCTACGATACCTCGCCGGGACTCACCATATTTCGGAAGCCTTCGCCCGGGCAGGCCTTCAATCGGGTCAGCAGGATGCTTGGGTTGTTTACCTCCCAGAGGCCAAGGGCGTGGCCAATGATTTGGGTCATGTCCAACCTGTCGCCACACCACCTGTGTCGTTTCACGAAGATGTCAACACCCTCTGTTCGCTGTTGGAGTGGGGCCACCAGGGTTTAGGTGTATCCTATTCTATAGAGGGGGCAAGTTTGTTGGGTGTCGACGTTGAAGGCTGGTCGAAGGACCGGGAAGAGGAAGCCTTGGTGGCTCATATCTTGATGGCGGACGACCAAAGTTCCTCGCACCGATGATGGGAGGGTTGAAAGGCTCCTTCGTTGTCCAAAGTTTATGGTCATGGCAGCCAAGCAAAACGACGGGCATCGGCCGACATCAGGGCGATACCTCGACCAAGAAAAAGTTCGGAAGGCACTTGATGCAGCCACCGCCCACGGGGCGAGTTATGCGGAGGTCCGTGTTGTTGCGTTGACCGAATCAACGGTGGCCATGCGCGACGGCGTGCTCGAACGGGCCATTCCCGGGCAGGAACTTGGCATGACGCTTCGGGTGCTCGCCGACGGCGCATGGGGTGTCCATTCGACGACCGACATCGCCTCGCTTGCCGACCAAATCGAATCCACCACACGTTTGGCAAAGGCCGTTGCAAAGCGCCGTTCGGCAGGTGAACGGCCCAAAGCCCTGGCAGAAGTCCCGATCATCGAAGACGAAACTCACTGGCGTTCAGTCCTCGACGTCCGTCATACCGAACTCGACGAAAAAATGAACCTCATGAACGACCTCTACAAGGGTGCGACTGGTCATGACCACATCGTCTCCGTACGCACCGGTTGGAGCGACGAACACATCCACACCGAGCTCATGACCACCGAGGGCATGGACCGCGTGTGGTCGTTCCAGCGCTCCCTCATCCACGGGATGGTCACCGCCCGAAGAGACGGTGAAGTGGTCTCTTACCGAACCCGACACGGGGGCCAAGGTGGCCTTGAAGTGATTCATGGCTGCGACCTTGTTGAACTGGGCGAAGCAGCCCAGCGAGCTGCGCTCCGACTGCTGGACGCTGAACGTGCGCCTTCTGGTAAACTCCCGCTCATTGCGGACAAGGATCTCACTGGTGTCTACATTCACGAAGCCTTGGGCCACCCGTGCGAGGCTGATTTGGTGGCTGCGGGTGATTCTTGCTTGGATGGAAAACTCGGTCAAAAAATTGGCAATGAACTGGTCACCGTGGTCGATGACCCCACCATGATGGGTGGTTATGGCGCCTATCCCGTGGACGATGAAGGCGTGAACACCCGAGAAAAAGTCCTCATCAAAAACGGTGTGCTGACCGAGTACCTCAATCACAGGGAAACGGCCCATCACTTCGATGTTGACCCCAACGGCGGTGCTCGAGCCCAAGACGGCCTCCATCACCCTCTTGTTCGAATGAGCAACACCATGATTCAGGGCGGCACCCACGCTGGCATTGACGAATTGATGGAAGACATTCAGTACGGCGTCTATGCCTGCGGAACCCGTGGTGGGCAAGTTGACACCGGTCGAGGTTCCTTCCAATTTGCCGCCCAAGAAGCATGGCTCATCGAGAACGGTGAATTGACGCGGCCACTCAAGGACGTCAGCGTCAGTGGATTGACCCTTGAAATTCTCAACAACGTCAACGGCTTGACCCGAGATGCATCCTTGGCGTCGCCAGGATTCTGTGGGAAGGGGCAAACCGTTCCCGTAGGTGACGGCGGTCCCGTTATGCGAATCAGCGAAGCCTTGGTGGGATGACATGCTTCCCGACGGTGCCGAAGACCGCCTGTTGGCCAATGCCAACATCATCGCCGATGCCTGCAGGGCAAGCGGCATCCAGCAGTGGGACCTGATCGGCTTCCAATCCTACGGCCAGCAACTTGACATCGAGGCAGGAAAAATCACGATGGCCGCTGGCGGTGGGGAAGGAGGCTTTGGTGTCCGTGTGGTTGATGGTGGCCGATTCGGTTTCGCCCACCTCGTCGATGTTGCTGGTGCCGAACGTGCGGTCAACCAGGCGGTGGCGATTGCCAAAAAATCACCGTCCATCGAGGGCTTTGTACTTCCATCGGAGCAACCGGCCGAACACGTAGGAGGGCGGTTTGATGCATCGTTGTTGGACCTCACTCCAGAAGATCTCCTGGAACAAGCGGACACCATTCTTTCTGCGGTCCACTCCCTCGATGAACGAGCCGTGGTCACCGGTGGGGGCCTCGGTATTTCTGCCACGGCAGGATGCATGATGAACAGTGAAGGCGTGCTTTCCACGGGGCTGACCACGTCCCACGGTCTGGGCATTCAGGTGAGTCTTGATGTCAACGGTGAATTGACCAGCTCGTACCAGGGTGCCTCGAGCCGCACCAAGCTTCAGGAAGTCCCTGATTGCGTTGAGCGCGCCGTTCACTGGGCGCAAGTAACTCAAAACCCACTTCAAGTTGAAAGCGAGGCTATCGATGCTCCGGTTCTCATGACGAGCGAGGGGTTCTCTCCGTTGTTTTCCATGGTTGTTCCACCGGCCATGACCGGGGAAAAAATGGTTCGAAAGGAATCCTTCTGGGCCGAGAACTTGGGGAAGCAGGTCATCAACTCAACGCTCTCCCTCCACGACAACGGCCTCCTGGATGGCGGTATGTCCTCGGGGTCAAGGGATGCAGAAGGCGTTCCTCGTCAACATCGTGCACTGGTCGAGGACGGTCGGCTTTGCAACATGCTGTGGTCCACTCGGGACGCTGCGCAACAGGTGGCTGAAGGCCGGATCGAGGCGGCTGCTTCGACCGGTTCGGCGAGTTCTGGTGGACATCAAGCCCCACCTTCGACAGGGTGCACCGAGTTGTTCCTCACCTCCACCGAAGCACCACGTTCCATGGAGGCTTTGCTGGCTCATATGGGGGATGGCTACGTGGTCAACAGCGTCATGGGTGCCCATACCGCCAATCCAAGCAGCGGCGACTTTTCGGTCACCACGAGTTCCATCCTCAAGGTCGAAAACGGTGAAATCATTGGCTCACTCAAGCAAGCAGGCCTCTCCGGCAACCTTGCGAAAGCGCTCAACGGGGCCGTCCACCTTGGAGCGGACGTCCGACGACAAGGCTCGTATTCATCAGGGAGCATGCACTTGCCCGACGTCCTGCTCATGGACGGCTTGCGTGTGAACCCAGCATGAATTGCCCGTTCTCGGCCACGGCATTCTTTATGTCCTGTCGTCGTTGGTGAGATGTCCCATGGAGGTCAAGGGAGTGTCCAAACTTAACCAACCCGCACGAAAGCCCGCCGCCTGTTCTCCGTACAGGCCACGAACAACAACGCCTGTCGGGGTGATTCGACGTGGCTGAAGAAAAATACGCCGATTATGTCCAGGCCGTGCTCAAAGAGTGCCCTGATGCCAACCCATCCGATGTAGCGGAAGCCTTTGCCAAGTACGAAGAGGAATTCTACATCCCACCTCAGGACGCCATGCGCTCGGTGCTTCGCCGTTTCCAAAGCGGCACTTCACCAACACCCGTTTCAGGCGGGGGTCAGCAAGCTCGAACCACCAAGAAGGTCGCGGGTCTTTCCGAATTGTCGGGGACAGACCGTGATGTGGAAATTGAGGTGGCCATCGTCTCACACAACATCCGTGACCAAATGATTCGCGGTGAAGAAAAGCAAATCGCCTTCGGAATGCTCGAAGACAATCCTTGGGAAGAAAACGGCCAGCGAACTCGCTGGGATTACAAGGATTGGGGCCCGCATGCCAACCTCGCTGCTGGCAGCATTGTCCGTATCGAGGGAGCCAGCGTCAACGAGTACAATGGAAAAATGTCGTTGAACATCAACCAGTCCACTCGTATCGTCGTTCTCAAAGAGGGTGTAGCAACGCCCGTGCCATCCAACGATCCCATCGATATCAACGATGTTCCAAAAGAAGGCTACATCTGTGTGGTTGGCCGGGTTTTGGCCAGCCGACCGGACCAAATCCATCGAAAAGATGGCTCCGGTTCCATTGATGTGGTGAGGGGTCGCCTTGCCGACGACACCGGCACCATCGGTTTCCTTTCCTGGGAGCCGTTTGACCACGACGTCGGTACGCTGTTGAAAATTGATGGCGCTCAAGTCCGAAGTTTCCGAGATACGCCCGAGCTGAATTTCGGAAGAACCACCCGAATCGAGGTGTTCCATGACACCAATTTCGCTGACTTGGAAACCCTTGCAGCAAGCACCCTCACCACGGTGGCTGCTTTGCGGGATGGTTCCAGGGACGTCGACGCAGTGGTCCAGATCACGGACATCACCAAGCGTACGTTCAACCGAGACGGGGAAGAGAAATTCCTCTGGTCGGGGCAAATCGCAGACCCCACCGGTCGGTGCCGTATCAGCATCTGGGATGCTCTCCCCTTTGAGGAAGGCGACCTTCCCGTCACCGTTCAGGTGAAGGGCGCCCGTGTTCGTGCCTGGCAAGGTATCCCCGACATCACGGTGGACAACGCTGACCAACTGACGGTGTTGGAAACTCCGCCTTGGGATGCCGGGATGGATTTGACCAACCACGCCGTTGATGTGAGTCTAACCGATGTCGTCGCAGGGCCAAGTCGTGTAGGCATGAAGACCCACGGCATGCTGGTTAGCGTCCGAGAGGATTCTGGCTTCATTCTGCGGTGCACGGAGTGCCGTCGTGTGCTTCGTGATGGCGCATGTTTTGACCATGGTGCGAACGAAGGCAACGAGGATGTACGCCTTCGCCTTGTGGTTGACCACGACGGTGCCACAGCGGCTGTGCTGGTCAACAAAGATGCCTCCCTGGCTGCATTGGGGATGTCGGAGGCTGACATGCGTGCCAAGGTGGAGGAACTTGGTGACCTCGGCTTCGTACAGCACGTGAGGGAGCGAATGCTTGGACGGAAGATCTCGGTCTCCGGGCGCAGCATTGTGGACGACCAAGGCGCCATGGTTCTCGCAGATGGATTTGAGATTGAAGCGCACGATGCGCAAATGCGTGCGAGTGAGTTGCGAGCTCAGTGGGGGTGGGCATGATGGAGCGTGCAAGAATCGCTCGCCAGCCAGCCCATTTGTTGTTGGCGTCTGAATTTGGCAGCGCCACCCTCAACGAGAAAGGCTCCGGCGAATACGACCCTTCCTTCGTCATCACCAAACTCGGTGCCAAAGTCAACAGAATCGTCGCCGCAGGTCTGCTGGAGCGCCTTGAACTTCGGGAAACGAGCAACGGCTCATCGCTCTACCAAGGCCAACTTCGCGACCCTACCGGGCTCCACTACTTCTCCATCGGCGAATACAACTCTGAGATGATGCAGGAACTTGCACACCAGTGGACGGAGCGCTTGGACGACGGTGAACCCTTGTTGGTCATGATGACGTCTAAAACCCGTTGGTACCAGACCGATGAAGGAGCGGTCTACACTTCGTTGCGTCCTGAAGAGGCCTGCGTGGTGAACCGTGAAGTCTACGCCAACTGGCTGCTTGACGCCTGTGAAGCCACCATGATTCGGATGAATGAGTTCACGTCATCGCTTGAAGTGGAGCCAACCTTGGACGCTTACGGAAGAGCGGGATTGCCCACCAGCCTTCTCGCTGCCCGCAACCATTACGGTGAGGTCGACTTGGAACCCTTCAAACTCAATTTGATGCAAGCGCTGGACATCGCAGAGGGTAGAATCGAGGCGGCAACCACTCCACCACCGATGATGTCGCTGCCAGATGCAGGCGATGGCGAGAGCGAGTCATCCGCTGGTGGAGATCAGGACGTTCAGGCGTTCCTGTTGCAGGCCATTGGGCACCTCGACCAGGGCGAGGGCGTGACCTTCGATAGCTTGCTCAAGAACGCCGTAGCACGAGGTTTTGTCCGAGAGGTTGCAGAGGCCAAGCTTGACGACATGCTTGATGCAGGTACGTTGGAAGAGCCACGCTTTGGATGGTTCCGACTCGCCGGTCAGTGAGGCATCCACCTCCAACACATTCAAGTCCTTCTCGCATTGTGGAAGAGACAGGGCTCCAACATGGCTGGAATGGATTTCTTTATTCGACCCGCAACCGGTACCTCGAGTTCAGACTGGGTGCGCATTGCAAACGCTGACATCAAGGTCCGAATGACACGACGATTGACTCGCACGGTGGTTCGCGGTCAGGAGGGCGACGACCTCCACGACGAGGGTTCCGAATCCACCCTCTATACGATTCGAGGCGAGCTCACCATCGACGAATACAAGCGAATCGTTGCCATGTTCCGCACCGGGCAACCCTACATTCACGATCCTTTCGAAGAGCGAGATGTCAAGGTCATCTTCGCCGTGATGGAATACGACAGCGCCAACGAAGGGTTCCACTTTGAACTGCTTGAAGACGTGATTTGAGGGGGCGCCAGGCATGAGGAAGCTTGACGAAAAGCGTGAACTCCTCTACGTGATTCGTACCATGGATGTCTTGATGTCCTCCGGCGTCGGTCTTGAAGCCGCCATTCACACCATAGGCAAGGGCGGTTATGGCATCATCTCAGAGGACTTTTCGTCGATGATGAAGCGATTGCGAAAAGGATCGGGCGGTGGACTCGACAAGGAACTCAAAGGGATGATGAAAAAAGCCGAGTCAGCGGGTTACAAGCGATTGCTGAACACCCTGTACACCAACGTCACGCAGAACACCGATTTGGTGGAGACGCTGAAAAAGCAGGGCGCTCGTATTGAAGAAGAGCGGACGGCGGACGTTGAGAAGTACATCGAGGAATTGGGTGGTGTTCCAGAAACTCTGCTTTCCATCGGGATGATTGGGCCGATCATTCTCTCCATTGTCGGCCTTGTCCCGCAGTTGATGTCGGGTGATTTGGGGGCCTTCATGTCGCTTCCCGATTCCTCCACGATCAACGCCGTGGTCAACATGGGATTGTTTGTGACTTTGCTGGCGATGGCCGCAGTGGGCATCAAGGCCCACACCAAGGACCCAGGGCTGTGAGGTGATGTGGTGATTTTCGGTCTACTCGAATCCTTCAACGACTCGCCGTTGTTGTTGTACCTCGGCGTGATTTCGATCGCTTGCATCGGTGGCGGGATTCCACCCATGCTCGAGCGACGCCGTCGCCGTTCCATCGAGAACCAACTCCCAACATTCCTTGAAGCGCTCTCGGATTCTGTCGGTGCCGGCCGTGGCCTGCAGGAAGCCATGATGGAACAATCCGAGTCCAACGACGGCCTCCTGGCAAAATTACTCTCAGAGACGTTGAAAGAAGCCCACGCTTCGTCGTTCGAAGCCAGCCTCCAAGCCTTTGCAGCGAAGACGCGCTCGGCGCAAGTCCAGCGCGTGATGATGCTCATCGAAACAGCGATTCAACAGGATTCATCCCTCCGGGACATCCTCACCGACCTCAGCCGAGATTACGAACGGTTGAACGATTTGATGAACCAGCGAGAAACCGAACTTTCTGGCCGTGGCATGCTCATCATCATCTTTGTAAGCGTTGGCTTACCTGTTCTCATCGCCTTCATCGTTGGTCTGTTCGCACCGGCCAGCAAAGGGTTCCAAATCACAGCCTTCAATCAGACTTTCAGCTTGTTCTTCGCCGCCGCTTCTGCGGTTGCCGTGGGTGTCTCCGGCCGCATGATGGGCCGCCTCAAAGACACCCTCTGGTGGCTGCCCATGTGGATGGCGATTTCCATGGGCCTCTATTTGGGGGCCGTCAAAGCCGTTGGAGGTTGAAGCATGTCAGAACAAATTCTCGAGCAATACGGACGCGTCACGATTTACACCGAAGCCAATCACCCGTCGCCCATTTACCACGTTGATGGCGACATTCAGCCGAACCCTTACGGGGATTTGGCAGCGCTGTTCGAAGACGATGCGCTTGAAGAAGTGATGTACAACGGTGGAACGCAGTGCGTGAAAGTGGCCCACCGCAACCACGGCATGTGCCGAACCAACATTTGGATTGACGATGAATCCGGCCTTCAAATCGCCAAAAACATCGCATCGTTCACCAACGTGCCGCTGGGCGATGGTCCTGGTCTCGTGCCCATTTTTGACGGTCGCCTGCCCGATGGCTCTCGTGTCAACGGCACCATTCCTCCGGTTTCACCCGACGGCCCCACCTTGACCATTCGTAAATTCAAGGAAGACCCGTTGACGATGATCGACCTCGTGAATTTCGGGACCGTGAACGCTCGTCTCGCTGCCATGATGTGGGTGTGGATTGAGGGCCTCGATAGCCGGCCAGCCAACTTTGTCATCGCTGGAGGAACCGGTTCCGGTAAAACCACGACGCTGAACTGTTTGGGCATGTACATTCCTTGGTCCCGTCGTTTGCTGACGGTGGAAGACACCGCTGAATTGCAGGTCTACCATGACCACTGGTTGCGCATGGAGACCCGACGTGAGCGGCCCGATGGTACCCCTGAGGTGGACATGAACGACTGCCTCAAGTCCAGCCTGCGTATGCGTCCCGACCGCATCATCGTTGGTGAGGTGCGTGGACCCGAATGTGCCACTTTGCTCACCGCCATGAACACGGGCCACGACGGTTCGTTTGGTTCCCTCCACGCCAACACGGCCCAAGAGACCGTGACACGCATGATCAACCCGCCCATGAGCGTCCCTCCCATCATGCTCAGCGGACTTGATTTGATTATTATCCAAGCCCGTCTTCACGTTAACGGAAAGACCGCTCGAAAAATCACCGAAGTGGCAGAAGTCGCCGGCATGGAGGGCGACAAGCCTCGGTTGAACGCCATTTGGAAGTACAACGCTGCGACCGACCAAATCGAGGAGACGGGTATCCCCTCGAAGTTACGCGAGACCATCTGCAACGCAGCAGGTGTGACTCCCGACGTCTTTGAGCGCCACGTCGCACAGCGTCAGGCCATCATTGAGGACCTGTGTCAGCGAGGTATCTCTGATATCCAAACCGTCACTTCTGTGGTTCAGAACTTCTACGCGCAACAGCACTGATTCGCCTTTGTCACGGTGGAACATCGTTCCATGATGGCGAGGGTGCCAAAATGCAGCATCAGCCGTTGAGTCGGTTCAACAATTCGTCGACACGGTCAATTTTCCCACGGACACGTGCGATGTTATCGGAGGCGCCAGAAACAGACTCGGCAACGGCTTCCTCTTCTTCTTGGACGGCGTCGGGGGCGGGTTTGAAACTCGCCGCCAGCGACTTGAGTTCGGTTACGATGGCGTCGACCTCGGTCTCGGTCACCAGGACGCCCGGTGCAATGCGTGGGATCTCGCTGGGTGAGAGGTAGCCAAGTTCAGCCCCCAAGATGCCTGCGCAAGCAAGGATGCGAGGACGCAGGGTGCTGGTGTTGACCTCATAGCCCTTGGATTCAAGGAAGCGGATGACCAACGCCTGTTGGGCTTCATCAAAGCCTTCTTCACCGGATTCAAGAATGGTTTGAACAAGTTCCTCAAACGATGAGATGTTTCGCTCGAGGCGTTCAATGGTCATTCGTTCGGCCGCCGCCATGTGCACAGCACCTCGGTGAAGGATGCGCATCATGCGTTGGCGACGTTGCACGACTGGGTCGTGAAGCGCTTGCGATTCCGCAATTTCGATGTGAAGGTCAAACAGGGCATGGAGTCGCCCGGAGACGCTGGGGACACGAAGGTCAAGGTCGAGGTCTCGTCCCTCTTGCTCAAATGCCATTCTCGCCTTCACCACGTCCGTGGGATGAAGTGCAAGGATGTTCTCAAGGCGATCTCGCAACGTGCTACGAACTTCCTCAAATCGGCGGAGGGCCTCACGCTCCGTCCATGATTGCGGCATGGCCGTCGCAGCGGTGCTTTCGTGCTGCACACGATAGTCGAGTTCCATGATCATCGTTGCCACAGCCTGGTGAACAGCGGGGATGTCGGTCGAGAAGCCTTGTCCTCGAAGCGAATGAATGAACGCCTCCATGTCGGCTTGGTTGGTGGTTGAACTGATCATCAAGAAATCACGAGCAAAGGCCTGGACCTCAGCCGCTCGCTCACGGAGTTCCATGAGGGCCGTCTCGGTTTCAAGGCTGTGCGTTTCTGTCGTTCCCGTGTGCTGAATCATGGGCGGGACGGTTGAAGCCGATGCTTCTTCCTGGCGCAGTTGCTGTTCGACTACGGCGTCCACCGTTGACTGCGATGCATCGTGGCCAATGGTGGTCAACGATTCACGAAGTTCCGTTTCATCCTCAAAGGACCATCCTTCTTCGTGTTCGTCAACAAAGGAAGCCACGGTAGATTCCACCGTGGCTGGTGCAGGGCGGGGCGCAGCTGGTGCAGCGGAAGGCAAGCGTACCGGGCCGCGCGGTCGGCGGAGGCTTTTCTTCACCTTGCCCCAGGCGTTCTCTTGGGAGGCCAGGACACCGGCGACTCGGGCGAGCAGGGTCTGTTTATTGCCGGACAACGGGAGTTCGAGGTCTTTGCACATGGCGTGGAGTTCATCCCTCGTCATGTCGTCGAGCTTTTCAACGGCCAGCGACTTTGGGTCATGGTTAAGGTGGAGGAACAACCGTTGCCTTCGAGCTTTAATGGAGCCGGATTTCTTGATGCCAAAGACGCCCAAAATCTCTCCCAAATCGCTGTTGGCGATGCTCCGCAGCCCCGCGGCTGAAAAATCCCAATCGGGAAAAATGAGGTGTTGAATCAAGCGTGCTCGGAGGGCTTCAACGGGTCCTGCTTTGGAAAGGCCGTGTTGTTGAGCCATGTCCTTGAGGCCGTCGAAGCGGGCTTGGTACAACTCTCCCAACATGGTTGATGTGTCCATCGTTGCCTCACCTCTACGGCTTTTGCCGCCTTCAAAGCATATATGCCTTCGCAGTCCAAACAAGGAGAGGAAGGCGGTTCTTATGGGTCGTTGGATTCACGGAGCGATGGTTCACCGTCCAAATCCATGAGGCGCGGGCTGGGCTCTTTGAAACTCTCAGGCATCCCGGGAATGTTTCGTTTTGAGCCCTCGTGGTCGGTGGTCATCACGTTCAACAAATCCATGAATTCCTTGAGAAGGGTCACCATGCCCATGTGGCTGTTCTCTGGTTGAACGATGCGTTCACAGGCCGCCGTCACGGTCCCCTCGGGGTTCAGGGTCTCAATGAGCATTTCAACCCGGGGGCCGCTACGGTACACGCCGCGTTTCTTGTTGGGGTCGACCAGCGATGTGAGCAGGGTTTCGTCGCCTTCTTCGGAGGCCTTTTTGAGAAAGGTGCTGATCTTCCGTTGTTCAACGTAAGCGCCCACGATGGGCTGGAGTTCAGGCGACAAACTCTCCAGCAGCGTTGCTTCAAGCCGATAGGCCAATTCTGCACTGGGGTCGAGCATCTCCTTGATGCTGGCTTTGGGGAAGCCTTGTCGCCCCACGAGGAGGGTGAAGCCGTGGAGCGGTGGAGGGATAAATCGCTCACGGTTGTTCTCGGTTTGGTCTCGTTGGAGCCCTAGGGTGTGGCGTCGTCCCTTCATCCGGTGCCCGGCATGAATGGCTCGTGGTACAATGAATCCGTCAATGTGCCCGTTCAAACGCTGCTCCTCAACCCACGGCCAGATGTCTTCCTCATCCAATTCAGCCACGCTGTTGCTCGCCCCGAGACGTTCGACCATCACCTCCATGGTTTCAAGTTCGAGGTCCGGGCGCATTCGCATCATTTGACGTCGCAGGAGTTCGTGATCACACAAGATCCTTGCATGCTGCTCAAGGTACTCGGGCTTGTCGTCAGCCACGAGCACCCATGTTGGCTCCTTTCGAGAAAGCAATCCGGCAATGGTCAGCCCCTCAACGTCTCGTCCGTGCCAATCAAAGGCACTCATAGCAACCAAATCGCCCGTGCCGTCCCGAAGGGTTTGGATGGCCGTTTCCATGTGGGGGAGTTGCTTGAGGAGGAGGTCCCGGTGTTTGCCGTGGGTGCTGACCGCCCGTTCAATTTGGAGCCGAACGCCGTCGTTGCGGGAGGGCGTGGTGAGAATCACGAGACGCTCACTCGTTTCCATCGTTTCACCTCGGTGAGGGTCGCCCCTCACATGTCAAGGGCGTGGACGACCGGTTAAGAAGCCCACCCTCGTAGCATTGGTGTGCGCAGTGATGTTGAGACGCTGAGTTCGGCGTTGGAATCCATTCGCGATGAGGTCAATCAGGCCCTCAAGGACCTCATTGAGTCCGAAATTGAATCGGGTGCAGGCGAAGTCGCCGTTGAGGCAGGGCGCGTACTGAATGCTGGCGGAAAACGGTTGCGACCCATCCTGTTTCTCCTCGCGTATCAACTTGCAGGCGGTACCAAGATCGATGATGTCATGCCCCTCGCTTTGGCGTTCGAATTGATTCACACCGCAACCCTCGTTCACGATGACATCAACGATGAAGCGCAACAACGACGCGGCATTCCGACCATTCATGCGCAGGCTGGCCAGGCCAAGGCCGTGATCGCCGGTGATTGGCTGTTTGTTCACGGATTTGCCCTCGGTGGTCGCTACTCCGAGCAAATCGTAACGGTGATTGCCCGCTGCTGTGCCAACATCGCAGTTTCCGAATATCATCAACTCGACCACGTCCTCAACCTCGCCACCTCGCCCGAAGACTACCTATCCATCGTGCGGGGCAAAACCGCAGGGCCGTTTGCTTCCGGGTGCTATGCTGCCGGTTTGGTGGCGGGCTTGGATGACGAGCATGCACGAGCGCTCGAACGGTTTGGCATGGAATTGGGCATTGCCTTCCAACTCGTGGACGACCTGCTCGACCTTCGCGGCGATGAGCGAATGGGGAAACCGCGAGGTGCTGACGTGTACGAAGGGAAGATGACACTGCCACTGATTCATGCGCTCACCCTTTCACACGGAGCGCACCGTACGCGCCTTTCCGAACTCATTGAGAATTTCAGCGATGATGACTTTGATGAATTGATGGCCCTCCTCGAACGTTCCAGCAGCATGGAGTACGCCGAAATCTTGGTGAAAACGCATCTTGAGCGTGCGCAGGAAGAACTCCAACGATTCCCCGACGGTCAGGCCAAAGACATGATGATGATGATCACCAACATCGTCAAAGATCGACACGCATGAGGTGAGAACTTGGCCGTCAAGGATGTCGTGCATCGTCAGGTCATTGTCGTGGGTGCAGGCCCCGCTGGAAGTGCGGCTGCCCAGCGCCTCGCCGAGGCTGGGCTTGATGTCCTCGTTCTCGAGCGGCGTTCCATCGTTGGGAATCCCGCCCAATGCGGTGAATGCATTCCCAATTGGGGCGAGGTCATCGGAACATTTCATCACTTGGAGGGCCACGATTGGCTCAAGACCTACTTTGATTTTCCAGAACGATTGAGGCTGCACCGTCTCGATAACATGCGGGTGTTCTTGCCATCCGGGAAATCCTACGACTTTGAACTGGATGCCTTCGCAGGGCACCGCCTGCAATTTGACGGCTATCTCGCCGATAAAGCCGTTCGGGCGGGTGCTGAAATCCGAATGTCGACCTCGCTCAAACGTCTTCAACATCAGCGAAAAGCCAATCGTGAGTTGTTGGTTACCAGCGAGGGACGCTTTACTTGCGATTACCTCATCGACGCCTCCGGAAGCTTGGCACATGTCGGTCGTCTTCGCCACGGGCAGGACCCTACGTTCCGCCCTGAGGACCAAGTGCCGACCATTTACGCCCAAGTCAAAGGTGACGTGCCCGAAACGTTCGACGTCTTCCTCGGCTCGGTTGCCCCTTCGGGTTATGCATGGATCATCCCAAAGGGTCCGAATTTTGCCAACGTTGGGTTGGGCGTCAGAGCGGGGAAGCTCGAAGGCGATCTCAAAGGTCACCTCGAGCGATTTTGCGCCGACCTGAATTTGGAAATTGTTTCCTTCGGCGGTGGCTGGATTCCGATGGGTGGGCCTGTAAAGCAAATGGTCGATGGAACCACGCTGGCGGTTGGCGATGCTGCCGGGCTGGTCATGCCCAGCAACGGTGGTGGCATCAGCCAGGCCATCATCTCGGGTTGTTTTGCTGCCGAATCCATCATTGACCATCTGGAGAACGGGGCGCCACTCTCAACGTACGAGGATAAGGTTCGGGCGTCCATGGGCCCTGCTCTCAAGAATTCCCTGCGAAGCAAAAACATGGGCTATGCGTTCATGCGTGGTGACGTGTTGACCGAAGTCATTTTGCGAATTCTCGGGCCCATTGGTGGCATCAAGCGCGCCATGGAATGTGAACGACCGCTTTGGCTGATTTGATGGCCCGCAAAACCACGATACCTACCACCCTTCCTATCGGTGTGTTCAAGTGATTTGACGCCCCCGTAGCATCCATGCGAGGGACCGCTGTTCGGGACGAGGAAGCGGTCAGCCCGGTGATTGCCACCGTGCTGCTCCTCGCCATCACGGTCATGCTTTCCAGCATGGTCTTCGTGTTGATGCAAGGCGCGTTGACCACGGTGGAGAAATCTGCTCCTCAGGCAACGGTCAGTGTTCGTGCGCTCGACAACGGATTCCACGTTGTCCGCATCACGAGCCTCGACCAGTCGATTGACCCTGCTCGCCTCCAGTTCGATTTGTTGCCGGCTGACACCACTCAGGACCTCCCCATCCGTGGGCAGGTCGCTGACGCCGACGTGTACGGCGTGGTTGGTACGAACATCTCGTTCCATGACCGAGATGCAGGCTATTCCGTCACACAGGGTGATTATTTTGTCATCGATTCGGAAACCATTGGTGCCGATGATGGGAGTTGGCGATTCCGCTTGGTCGACCAAACATCAAGCGCTCTGATCGTGGATGTGGCCCTGCCCGCCATGGCTTGATCAACCACCGATAAAGGACATCTCAACCTTTGAGGATGGGTCATTGATTGAAGCGCGCTCCATGGAATACCGGTCCTTGCGACCTTCCCAGATGCTGTGAATCGCTTGCAACACCTCGTGTTCCTCCGCTTCCATTCGCAGGAGGGCTTTCAGGTCGTGCCCGCTTGAGGAGAACAAACAGGTGTAGAGTGAGCCGTTGGCTGAAAGCCGTGCTCGTGTGCAATCGCCGCAGAAGGGGTTCGATACGGATTCAATGAAACCAAAGCGATGGCCATCAACCGTTTCGTAGGTACGTGCCACTTGGCTTCTGTCAGACGCCCGGACGGGCTTCAGTTGACCAAATCGGTGTTGGAGGACGTTTCGGATTTCCTGGCCGGTCATGACATCCTCGAGTTTCCAGGCATTGGTGTTCCCCACATCCATGAATTCAATGAACCTCAACGTGATGTTGCGCGCTGTGCACGCTTCAGCAAGCTGAATCAATTCTCCATCATTCAGCCCTTTTTGGACCACGGTGTTGACTTTGACGCCGAGGCCGATGCCGAGCGCGACATCGATGCCTGCGAGGACCTCATTCGGGCCGTGGTTGGTGGTGTCGGCCATCTGTTGAAACAGGGCCTCGTCGATGGCATCCAAACTCACGGTCACTCGGTCGAGACCGGCGTGTTTGAGGGCTGATGCGTGGCGTTCCAAGAGCGCCCCGTTGGTGGTGAGGGCGAGGTCAAGTTCGGGGCCTGCAGCCCTCAGCATTTCCACCAAGGTCGTGATGTCCTTGCGCAGCAACGGCTCCCCTCCCGTGAGGCGCACCTTTCGTAAACCAGCTGGCAAGAGGCTTTGCACCACCGTGGTGATCTCCTCGTACGTCAGGAGTGCTTCACGCTCAAGGAAGGCATGGTCGGCATCAAAGTGCTCCCGGGGCATGCAGTACGTGCAACGGAAGTTGCATCGGTCCGTGACCGAAACACGAAGGTCATGGAGCGGCCGTTTGTAGCGGTCCACGAGTCGCATGGTTTGTTCACCCTTCCCCGGTTCTTGAACCTGTATTACAAGGGTTCATGGCTGGGTCAACCTACGACAGCCCATGGCCAGAGCGTGGGTCAAGCGCTGGTCTCCTCACCGAAACGGAGGAAAAGGGAGCTTTGTTCCGGCGCTCAACATCACTCCCCATTCCTCTATAGAATCAATGACATGGAAGTTACCGCCCTCGAAGAGTCACGCTATACGCTGGCTGGCCTTGGCAGCACAATCCAACCAACCTCTCCGCCTCCACAACATGGCTGCAGCTGGTCAGGACATCGTCTCCATGCGCCGTTGCTTGAGGCAACTCGGCGTTCGCATCACCGACCTCGATGCGTCAGGTCATCCAATCCCCGTCGAGTCCAACCATGACGACCAGCCTCCTATCGGCACGGTATCGTGGGACGTGGTAGGCGCAGGCCCACACGGCCTACGTGCCCCCGTCAGCGTCCTTCATGCAGGAAATTCAGGCACGGCCTTGCGAATCTTGATGGCCATGTGCGCTCGCTTTGATGTCCCGATCATGGTTGACGGTGATGCGTCCCTCCGTTCTCGCAATCACGATGTGATGGTTTCGGCGTTGGAAGCGCTTGGCGTCACCGCCTCTCGGGGTGTCGGTGTCGAGGGCCTTCCGCTTCTCCTCCAGGGTCCTTGGAAGCCCACCGAAGACCTCTCCATCGATGTCTCGACCTCAAGTCAACCCACGACGGCGTTTTGCCTGGCTGCGCCTGCCCTGACCTTTGAGGTGAAGGTCAAGTCTGTTGGTGATGGCGTTTCACTTCGCCACAGCGATTTGAGCAAAGACCTGTGCGTGCAAACCGGCGCCACCGAGGCGCTCCGGAATGGCCACCTTCAGCCGTGGACGCCGACGTTCAAGGAATCAAGCGTGACGATGCCGCCGGACGCATCGATGCTCGCCTTCGCCTGCTTGGCTGCCAAAGTCTGTCAAATCTCCGTTCACGTTGATGCCTTACCGACCACCGAGGAGGCGCTGGGTCATGAGGTATTGATGGCTCACCTGGGGGACTTGGGCTTGAAGCTGGACGACAACACCTTCAGCGTTAGCGAAGCATCATCTTCTGTTTCATTGAATTTGAAGCACGGAAATGACCTCATCACCCCTGTTGCTGCGCTGTTGGCATTGGGTGCTGGTGGAACCATCGTGGGTGCCGAACACGCTGCGTTCAAGGAAACCGATCGGACCAGTGGAACGGTGGCCTTGCTGGCTCAATTTGGGTTGAACTCAACGTACGAGAACGGCCGACTCATCGTGCCTGGCGGCCAAACCATCGTCAGCCCTTCGGGCCTCGTGGAAACCTACGGCGATCATCGCATGCAGATGACGGCAGTGGTGCTGGCGATGGGGTCCCCAACTCCCGTGCTTATCGAAGGCGATTCGCTGCATGAGGTGGCCGACCCCGAGGCCATCACACGTTGGGAAGCCGTTGGTGTCAACGTTGAGCCTATCCTCCACCAACCGTGGTAGGTCAACCGTGGCGGCCGAAATGATGGTCAAGGCTGTCGATGGAGATGCGAAGTGAAGTTGGGCGACCATGCACGCAAGCCCACGGGTTCGGAATTCGTCTCATGTCATCGAGCAGGCGTCGCATCTCTGGAAGGGTCAGCGGTTCGTTGGCCTTGACCGCCCCTCGGCAGGCGTTCATGAACGCAATGTGATCTTTCTTGGCCTCGAGGGTTTCCAGCGGTCCACCGTCCCCCGCAAGGTCCTGAAGAAGGTCGAGGAAGAACGGACGTACCTCCTCGCCGTTCAGCAGTTGCGGAGATGCCGTCATGGTCCATGCCCCGTTGTCGTTGCTCAAATGGAACCCGAGTTCATTCAATCGAGCGTGGTGTGCATCAACCAGTGCAGATTGACGTGCATCCAGGTCAAGGTCGAGCGGTGCAAGGCGGGTTTGCGGCTCCCATGCTTGGCCTCGATGACGGAGTCGCTCGTATCGGACGCGCTCGTGAAGGGCGTGCTGATCGATGAGCAGCAATTCATCCTCCGCTTGGACGAGGATGTATGAGTCAGCAAACTGTGCCAGCGGTTCCATGTGAGGCAATTCGTTGAGCTCCCCCTCAAGCGGTCCTTCCTCTCCCGGCCGACACGTCGTCCCCAGTCCTGCATGGCGGTGCAGGTCGCGCTCGGCTGACGAGAGCGGTGCAGCTACCGGTTGTTCACCTTGGCCTGGGAGCAATGATTGACCCAGAGGAGAGGCGGAAATCGGGCGTTCCTTCACAACGGGCGCCGTATCTTCAGCGGTTTGTCCAACCAGATTCAGTTGCTTCCCTGCTGCTACGGCCCATGCTGGGGGTTGAGGCAAGGGAGCCGGTTCGGATGCCTCGGCTTGCGTCGCCATGCCAGCGGCAGAGGCCAAGGCATGCGTGGGTTCGTGTTTGGGCTGTGGATTAAGGTAAGTTTCCACTGACTTCACATGCTGTTGAGTTGAGAGTCCTTGTAAGCCGGGGATACCCCCCGTTGCATCTGGTTCGGTGGGAATGGCCTCAAGCGAGTAAGCAATGGCCCGCTCCAAGCGTTCAAGCACGCGCCACGAATGTCGCAGCCGCACCTCTCGTTTGGTGGGGTGGACGTTGACGTCCACTTCGTCGGGTGGGCAATCGAGGTTCACCACCGCCAGTGGATGTCGTCCCTGCATGAGCCGTGTTTTGTAACCACGGCGGATGGCCTGGAGGAACGGGCCTGCTGCCACGGGCCGTTGGTTGATCAGCACGTGAATGTCATCGCCCTTGCCACGGGTGATGTCGGGCGTGCTGATCCAACCGCTCCAGCGTTCTGCTCCGGGGGCCTCGTCGTCATCGGGGGGTTGTTGCAACGGCACCAAATCGGTGGCCTGTGCTCCCATGATGTCGTACAAGCGATCCATCATGTCCTCCGTTGGAGGGACATTGAGCAAGGTCCGTCGTTCGGTTTTCAGATGGAATCCACACGACGGGTGGGCGAGGGCGTGATCCACCACCACGTCAACGATCCTCGCGGTTTCGGTTTCTGGACGACGCTGGAAGGCCAACCTCGCAGGCGTGTTTTGGAACAAATGCTCGACAGAAATAACGGTCCCTTCCGCCATGCCGATGGGCTGGATGGTGGATTTCACACCGTCCTCCATCACGATGGTTGCCCCGGTTTGACCAGGGGGTTTGCTCGAGATTTGCAATTTTGACACCATGCCAATGCTGGCCAACGCCTCGCCACGGAAGCCGAGCGAGACGATGGAGGCGAGATCTTCCTTCGTTCGGAGTTTTGAAGTGGCGTGTCGGTCGAGCGCCAGTGTCAGGTCCTCTTTTGCGATACCACTTCCGTTGTCTTCAACGCTCAATCGGTCGAAACCACCCCGTTCAACGGTGATGGTGATGGACGTCGCCCCGGCATCAAGGCTGTTCTCAACCAACTCTTTCACGACTTGAGCGGGACGTTCGACCACTTCGCCGGCTGCGATGAACCCGATGGTGGCATCGTCGAGTTGACGGATTTTTTGCGGTTTCATGCCCCGTCCTCCAAATCATGCTTCAACGCGTAGAGCACATCGAGGGCCTGACGTGGGCTCAATTCGTCGACCTGTGTGTTCCTCAAGCGCTCAAGGGCTTTGCGTTCCTCTGGTGGAACAACAGGCGCGTTGGCCTCCTTGGTTTTCATGGCGGCTGCGGCAAAGTAACCCATCAGACTGGCCTGGCCTGCATCCCTGGATTGCGGCGCCCCTTGTTCACCTGCCTTGGCCCCGCCTGCTTGTTGTTCAAGGAAGGCCAGCAGGTCCGTGGCTCGTTCCACCACGTTTCGCGGAAGTCCTGCGAGGGCTGCGACTTGGACACCGTAGGAATCGTCGCATGGTCCATCAGCGACGCTGTGCATGAAGCGAAGTTGCCCGTCGGTGTGCGCCACTTGAACATGGACGTTGCACAAACCATCGATTTCATCCTCCAATCCGATGAGTTGGTGGTAGTGGGTGGCAAACATGGTTCGAGCGCCGATGCGAGAACAGATATCTTCGGTCACGGACCAAGCGATGGACAAGCCGTCAAACGTGGACGTACCTCTTCCAATTTCATCGAGCAGCACAAGGGAGCGGTTGGTGGCTCGTTTCAAAATGTGGGCCACCTCAATCATCTCCATCATGAAGGTCGACCTCCCGCGTTTGAGGTCGTCACTCGCACCCACACGGGTGAAAATCCGGTCAACCAGGCCGATTTTAGCCGTTGCAGCAGGCACAAAACAACCCGCCTGCGCCAACACCGAAACCAAGGCAACCGTACGAAGGTAGGTCGACTTCCCGCCCATGTTCGGGCCCGTGATGAGCAGGAAACTCCGCTTGGCGTTCATCACGACGTCGTTGGGTACGAAACCCGCTTGCGTCTCAAGCACAGGGTGCCGGGCACCCTCGAGTTTGATGACATGCTGATCGTTGATCTCCGGTTTGGTCCAACCTCGCTCACGGCTCACCGTTGCAAAGCACTGAAGCACATCGATGGACGCCACCCGCCGTGCAACGTCGGCGAGGGTTGAAGCGTGCGCCACGCAATAACTTCGCAGCTCCAGGAATTTTCTGTATTCGAGTTCTTTGAGTTTTGAATCAGCCGTGAGCAGCAGGTCGTCGCGCTCCACCAGTTCTTCGGTGGTGTACCTCGAACCGTTGGTGAGTTGTTGCTTTCTTCGCCACGTCTCCGGTACCTTGTCGAGGTGGGTTTGGGTCACTTCGATGTACCAGCCAACTTGCCGGTTGTTCTTCACCTTCAGCGAAGGGATGTTCAGTTCTTCCCTGAGCCGCTGCTCAAGCGAGGTGAACCAAGCCTTTCCTTCCGTGGTGACGGTTCGCAACCGGTCCACTTCTTCGTCGACACCCGGCCGCAAGAGCCCTCCATCGCGCAAGCCAAGAGGGGCCTCGTCGGTGAGCGTGTGGCGAATGGTCGTCATCATCTCATTCAACTGTTCAAGCCCCTCGCTCAAATGTGTGAGGAGCGGGTCTTGACTGTCTCGACACCATTGAGCGACAGCCGGCATGCGTTCAAGCGCGTGAGCGGTGGCGACCAAATCACGAGCGTTGCTCCGCTGATAGGCCAGCTGTGTGGCCAGCCGTTCCATGTCCCTGATGCCCTTGAGCGACGTTCGCATCCCGTCCAGTCGGCGAGCAGAGCGGGAAAGTGTGCCCACGGCGGCATGCCGTGTTTGAATCGCTTCCCGGTCGGACAGCGGATGAAGCACCCATGTTTTTAGAAGGCGCCTTCCCATGGCGGTGCGGCATCGATTGAGGGTTGAAAGGAGACTTCCGTCGTATTCTCCCGCCAGGGTTGCGGTCAACTCGAGGTTGCGCAGGGTGGTCTGATCGAGCAGAAGATGACCCTGTTCTTCCACCATCTCAACGTCTTGCAGTGGCACATCCGGTTGACGGTGAACCGTTGCGAGGTAATCGGCTGCCAAGCCGGTGGCTGAAATGGCCAACGGCGCGTGGTCGAGGTCCAAATGGCCCAAGTCCGCCACGTTCAACATGGTTCGCAGCCGTTCATCCCGCTTCGCAGGGCTGAGGTTGTGCTGGCTGACCATGGTGGCATCGAGCAGAGGGAAGAGCCGAGAGAGTTGATCGTTGGCAGCATCTTTGGGTGTCAAGACGAGTTCGCTCGGTTGCCATCGAAGCAGGTCGTCCTGCAGGCGTAAAAGGCGATCGACCCCGCCGTGCGTTGAAGCCCACGCCTTCCCGGTTGAGGCGTCAATGACGGAGAGGCCGAGCGCATCGGAACCCAGGACAACGGCTGCAAGAAGGGATTGCTCATCACCGTCGAGAAGCCCCTCTTCGTAGAGGCTGCCCGGCGTGTAGACACGTGTGACCACGCGTTCCAGTAATTTTGCACCGGGTCGCAATTCCTCTTCCTGTTCCGCCACCGTCACTTTGTAACCTGCTCTCAGCATGGTTCGAAGATGTTCTTCCAGCCCGTGCCACGGAAAACCGGCCATTGGGATGGGTTGTTCCGCATTTTTATCGCGGGACGTAAGCGAAAGTCCCAGCACCTCGGCCGCCACCTCGGCATCATCGTGAAAGAGTTCGTAAAAATCACCCATGCGAAAGAAGAGGATGGTGTCCGGGTGCTGTTCTTTGATGTCAAAGAACTGGTCCATCATTCCACGTTTCGTCATCGTCGTTGCCTCCATGGCTTTCGCTGGAGTCTGGCAACCCCGACGAGGGCACATGAAGGTTCTCAATCAACGACGTGCTCTGCCTTGATTTCTCAAGAAACAGCGCTTCAATTTCGCCCGATCAGTTGACGCCCTGCATAGGACGCCATCATGAAGAGCATCACGCCGCCGAACAAGAGGAACATCAGGTTGAGGAATCCACGACCACTCTCTATAGAGCCGTCGGCGGTGGTGTCGATGGACCATTGAATCGGGAAACCGTTCTCGTCGACACCGTGGACATGAACGTGATCGCCCTGCATGCCGGCATCGGTTACATCAACCGGTACGTGTCGACTGAGTTGGTGAACTTCAAATCCAGTGCTGTCGTACGTTGCGATGCTGGTTGAACCAAGGGCTCCAATGAACCACACGGTTCCATCTGCATCCCCCACGACCCTCGCAGCGGGCGCCTCAATGGCCGAAACCTGTTCGCTCTGGGTGATGATGAGGCTCTCAACGGTGCCTCCAACAACCAAGGTGTCGCCTGCGTGAGCCACGCTGTGAAACACGCCACTGGCAAACATCTGGACGTTTCTGAGGACCGGGGTGGAATCATCGCCGTTCCAGAGGATCCAACCCAACACGGGCCGAGACTCGGGTGTTGCAGGACTTGAACCATCGGCGCCCGATGAACTGGTGTGCGTCCCATAGGTCACCCAAAGGCCGTCGCTGTGTGCTTCAAGGCCGTGCCACTGAACGCCGGATGACATGGACATGGCGGGCGTTGGCACGCCGTTAGCAATGCCTCGCATGGAGGTGCTGCTACCTTCGGCGGTCAACAACAACCGCTGCGTCCCTCCATCTGTGATCCGGTCGGCTGCATCGAGCACCGTAAACGTCTCCTCAAAGGAGGAATAATCGTAGGTGATGAGGAGGTTGTCCTGAATGCCCATCACCTGATTGGGGGCCACTGAGAAGAGAAGCTCACCGCTCGGCATGGTTCGAAGAAATTTCACCTGTGCGCCCATGTCGTTGCCTTGCGGGCTGTACACTTCGGAAGGCAATCCCTCGGCGTGCTCTGTGAACAGATGGTAGCCCTCGTCTGGAGCGTAGACCAACGCGGTGTAGCCTTCGCCATCAGGATTGTACTCGATGTGTGTGACCAAACCGCCTTGGTGAAGTGCATCATCGCTTACGACCGTGTCGCCAACGAAGTGTTCCGTGGCTTCAATCGCAAAGGCGCCGAGGGCCACGAACAACGCAAACATGGAAAGGGTCAGCCATTGATGCTCTGATTCCTCTTCGAGGAGCCGTCGCCAACCACCAGCCATGGACAGGGGTGGGGTGGGGGCAACATGAAGACTTTGCTTGGTCAGGGCCGGAAGGCACCTCCCAAAGCGTGGGCGAAGGGTGCGGAGATATCATAAAGGGAGCATCGGTCGCAGGGATGCTTGGAGGCATACCTATGGCACGTAAACCCGCTGTGATGTACCGCCGCTTGAAAGGCCCAGCCTACACCCGCCGAAAGTACATCGGTGGTGTGCCCAACAACCGTATCCATCAGTATCACGTCGGAAACCGACGTGCTGCGGAGACGGGCCAGTTCCAAGTCGTCCTCGAACTTCGCGCCGACAACGACGTTCAGATTCGCCACACCGCTCTCGAAGCCGCTCGTGTCGTTTCCAACTCCACCATCCGTAAGGAGGCCGGCGCACAAGGCTACGCCCTTCGCGTTCACACCTTCCCCCACCACGTGCTCCGTGAAAACAAGCAGGCAACGGGTGCAGGTGCAGACCGTGTCTCCCAAGGCATGCGATGTGCGTTCGGAAAGAACGTCGGTACGGCCGCCCGTGTCAAGCGTGGCCAGCGTGTGATCTCCATTCAGGTCAACGCTCCTCACTACCTCACGGCCCGCGATGCACTCCGCAAGGCCAGCATGAAGTTCCCTACCCCGTGCACCATCCGCCTTATCCGTGGACACGAGCACCTCAAGGGTCTCATTTGAGACGACGACAACACATCCGTTTCGCCGGGCTTGGCTCGGTTGACGGTAGGTGAAACAAAATAGAACAGACGAGAGGCTCGGTCAGGTGATGAAATGCGTGTTGCCGTTCTGAAGGAAGACAATTGTCAACCGAAGAAGTGCAACGACGAGTGCCAGGTGTTCTGCCCTCCGGTCCGAAACGGGCAGGAATGCATCATCATGGATGAGAACACAGGCAAACCTCACATTTCTGAAAGCCTCTGCATCGGATGTGGTATTTGCATCAACAAGTGCCCGCATGACGCCTTGATCATTGAGAACCTACCCAGCGAACTCGAAACAGACATGATCCATCGGTATTCCATGAACGGGTTCCGTCTCTTCCGATTACCAACGCCGTCCAAGGAAAGTGTGGTGGGAATTCTCGGACCCAACGGCATGGGGAAATCGACAGCGATCAGCGCGCTCTCCGGGCGAATGATTCCCAACCTGGGAGACTGGTTGAATCAAGAAGCGCAATGGGACGAGGTCATCGAATCGCTGCCCAAAGGTGAGCTGCGGGACTTTTTCATCGCTGTCCAGGACGGTAAAATTCGGGTGGCAGTGAAACCCCAAAACGTGGATCGTCTTCCAAAAAGAATCACGGGAACCGTCGCTGACTTGCTGAGCAAGGTCGACGAACGAGGTCTGCTCGAAGAGACCACCCGCTCGTTGGGGATTGACCACCTGATGGACCGAACCGTCCAGCAACTGTCGGGTGGTGAATTGCAACGCATGGCGATTGCTGCGACGATTTTGCGTGATGTGGACGTCTACTTCTTTGACGAACCCTCCTCCTACCTTGACATTCACGAACGCATGCGCATCGTTCGCATCATTCAATCCCTGGCTGAAACCAAACGGGTCATCGTGATCGAACACGACTTGGCCGTCCTTGACGTCTTGGCGGATTTGATTCACATCGTGTACGGTAAGAAAGGCGCGTTCGGCATTTTTACCCCAGCGCGCTCGACACGGCAAGCCATCAACTCCTACCTCGACGGTTTCCTCCCCGAAGAAAACGTTCGCATTCGAGACAAACCCATCAAGTTCCTTCGCCATCGCGACCGTTCAGCCGAAATCGGCACCCCAGTTGTTTCCTGGGGCGGTCTTGAGAAGCAACTTGGTGAGTTTAAACTTACATCAGGTGAGGGGGCCGTGCATCGCTCCGAAGTCGTGGGCGTCGTTGGATCAAACGGGACCGGGAAATCCACCATGATCAAAATCCTCGCAGGCGAACACGAATACGACGGTGGTTGGGTCACCGCAGAGGCAACCATCTCCTACAAACCGCAACACATCGATGTGGACATTGACGGGTCGGTTCAGCTATGGCTGGACAGTGAGCTGGGCCCACGTTGGCGCAGCGGCGAATTCAACGTGAACGTCATCAAGGCCCTCGGCATCGACCAACTTCTCCCCAAACGCGTCAAGAAATTGTCCGGCGGTGAGCGTCAAGCCGTCTCCATTGCCCTCTGCCTCGGCCGGGAGGCGGACCTCTATTTGCTCGACGAACCCTCGGCTCACCTCGATGCCAACGCCCGCATGGAAGCAGCCAAGGCCATCCGCCGAACCATGGAAGCGAATGAAAAATCGGCCTTTGTCATCGACCACGACGTGTATTTCATTGACATCGTTTCCGATTCTTTACTCGTCTTCGAAGGCCAAGGCGGTGTTGAAGGTCGCGCTACTGGCCCGTACAAACTGCGGGAAGGGATGAACCGTTTCCTGGCGGGTGTTGATGTTACGTTCCGACGAGACCACGATTCCCGTCGCCCACGCATCAACAAGAATGAAAGCCGGAAAGACCGCGAACAACGCTCGAGTGGTGACTACTATTCCTATGACGCATGAGTTCCGCTCCATGGCCCCTCAATCAACGGAGGTGCAACCGTGCCCGTAGGCCTCCCGCCCAGAGGCGGACCGTTAGGGCGGACTCGGGGACGATTGTCCGCCAGCGCCCTCACGACGTACCTCCGATGCCCTCGACAGTGGCTCTTGGGTTACCAAGTCGGGCTCCAGGGTCCAACTCGCCCTTCCCAGGTGCTTGGCATCGTCCTTGAAGAGGCGTTGTGCGATCTGTTGATGATGCACCCGCCTGCTCTCACAAGCCGGGACGCGTTGGTGGCGTGGGCCCAAGGTCAAGTGAGCACCATGGCCGCCAATGCACTAGCGAAAGGAAAGGCTGCTTGGGACAACGTCCTCTGGAAATCAGATCCGCATGCATGGGAAGAGGTGAGCATAGCGTCCATTGAGCATCGTCTCGATGGAGGCTTGCGTTTGTTCATGGAGGAGGTCGAAGCATGTTTTTCGGCCGAGGGTGGGCCCTACCTTGAGGCACATCGCGCTGGTTCCGTTCCTTTTGAGGTGCCTGCTCCGACGCTTGGTGCGGCTCCCGTGTTCCCTCTTCCTGGAAAAGTACGGGACGTCGAACTCCGCTCATGGACACCACAAGCTCAAGCCACGTGGTCGAAAGCCGGAGCCGCCATCACCTGGCACGAGGCATGGGAGTGTGCACGTCCCTGGTTCAAAGATCCGCGAGTGCATCAGCCACAGCGCCTCTATCACCCCGATGGTTGGGCTTCTGGTGAACTCGACATGGTGTTGCGATGGGATGGACACATCCGAATTGTCGACATCAAACTCGGCACACCACACTCAGCGTTCTCAGCTTCGCTCGAACACCAACTTCGGTTCTATGCTTGGTTGTGGCACGAAACCCACGATGGCGAAACGGTCCACGGCATGGAGGGCTGGTACCTCGAGGCCAGCGAACGTGTGGCCTACACGCCGCCCGTGGTTGACGAGATGCCAGAGTTGACAAATACCTACAAAGAACACTATGCGGCTATGCAGTCACATGATGCGGGTGTTATCTCCTTCCCAGCATCGCCTTCGGTCGCCTGCAAGGGCGAAGCCGCAGGTTGCGGATGGTGTGCAGTCGCTCGAACACAGGATGGCACCTGGGTTCTGCCTGAGCGATTTGAATGGGTGAAGGCGCTCCCTGAGGTTCGAATGAAGACACCGTATGCACCGCTGAGTGATGTCCAAGGTCGCGTGACGGTCACAGGCCGCCTCACCGGCATGTGGGGTCCTATGCCGAACCATTTCGCAGAACATGTCCTCGGTGCGGTGTTGGTCGTGGGCCAGCAACACATCACCGTCGAAGAGAGCGAACCCGGGGCTTTTCCTCAACTTCACGATCACGCCGAGCAGGACCTTGTGCTCATCGATGCACTACCGGGTGTTTGGCGAGACCAGGCTCGCCTCTATGTGGACGGCCACACCCAGCTTTGCCACCGTGCCGAACTCTCGGATGACGACATGCCAGAGGTCACCCGGCTCGGTTTGCTTCGAACGAGAGCCAACGTCAAGGGGCATGTCCTCTCCATCCGTCAACGAACAGGCGTCCGAGTTGACGGGAAGCCTTGGGCCATGGTGTCCTTGATGCTGTGGGACGGTCACCATGTTGCGGAGGTGGTGGCCTTTGGTGCCAGCATCAATCAGCGTTTACTCGACCTCCGACCGGGTGATGGTTTGGCCATGACGGGCGTTGAACTCGGATGGCGGTCTGGCATCCTTCAACTCCGCATCGACAACCGGAAGACGCGTATTGAAACATTCACGTCATCCTAGCCCGTTCCTCACGCACTGAGGCTTCAAAAGGTGTGACTGGAGTCGTGTTTTCATGCCCGTCCACATGGCGAATCCAACGACCGATGAAGTCGGGCCCTACCGCCGCATGTCGGCCAGTCAGGCCAACACCTACAAGGCATGTCCACGGCTTTGGTTTTACCAAAAAGTGTACCGTTTCAAAATGCCACAAATTCCGGTGTTGTTTGTCGGAAGGGCTGTTGAAGAAGCGGTCTGCCGCGTCCTGAAAGAATCGCCAGGCTTCATTGTGGCTGCGTCGAGTCACGATGTTTTGTCACCCTCGCCTTACGTCGATGACGGAACGCCCGTGCCTGCTGGCAAGGCGGACTGGCCAGCCGTGGGTTTGATGCCACTGTTTCCTCACGAACAGCCCTCGTCCAAGGACGATTTGCAGGCTTGGGCGTTGGAGCGGGCGAACGCTCACCTCCCTCCTGCCCTCGAGCGTATGCGCTTGCTCTGGGAAAAGGACGAGCGGAAGGCTGGAGAATGGTCGGAGGTTGACCCTGCCAAATGCTTGGCCATGGTTCATCATGCACTGCTTTTCCACCTCGATGAGGTTGAACGCTGCGTGGAGGCAGGTGGTGGGCCCGGACTGGAGGCATGGCGCCGTGGCGAGCGTCCAGCGTGGCCAGCACCTGATGGCTTTCCTCACGAAGCCTTTGACGGTCACCCCCTTGCCTCCACAGGTCCAGTTTCGTGGTGTGAAGCTTGGGAAATCGCTCGACCTTGGTTTGTTGACCCCGACGCTCCATCGTTTACGATGAACGCCATTCACCCCGGCCATTGGTTCCAAGGCGAGTACGATCTTGTCTACCGGTGGACGGGTTCGCCCGTCATCGTGGACCTCAAAGCCAGTATTGGTGCCAACGACCGCTCGGGTGATTACGTTGAGCAACTCAAGATCTACGCCATGCTCTGGTATGCGACACACGGTCGTCAAGAACAGGTTGCTGGGCTGGAAATCTGGTACCTTGGCCACCCCAGCATCAAAAGCGTTCCAACACCAACTGTTGAGGACATGGAGTCCGTTGAAGCGGAGATGGAAACCCTCTGGCGAGCGCTGAAAGAAGGTGAACCAACACTGGGTGATTGCCCACCCGAGCCTCGCCCCATGCGGGGGTTCTCGGCTGGTGGTCAGCCGACTGAGCCACCCAGTGTCTCGCGCTGCGACCGTTGCGACTGGCGATTGGTGTGCCCGGGTGGAGAGGGGACGGACGAGCAACAACGCCCCGAGGATGTGCAATTGCCCGGAGCAAGTCAGCGCACGCCGCTCCAATCCATTGGGGGTCTCAACCCACGAGCAACGGTTCGTGGTGAACTGTTTTCTGTGGGCTACCTCAAAGAGGGCGTCCCCCTCAAGATGACCATTAAACAAGGGACGAACACCGCTCACATCCAAGTGGTGTCCACCAAGCGGTCCGACGGTTCACCAACGGTCGGTGTTCCTGCGATGAAGGGTCAATCCGTCCTCGTGAAGGACGCCGTGTTTACCGTCAATTGGAAGGGCGAGATCGTCCTCAAGATGGACCCGTTCTCAGAGTTGGTTGCAGACGACGATCCTGATGTGGAGTCGGCCGACCTGTTTGACTTCCAGGCCAAACACAATGTCGGAGGAAGGGTGGTCTACACCTACGAAAAGAGCGGGGTGGGCAAAACAGGAAAACCATGGTCAAGGAAGGGATTGATGCTCATGGACCATACCGGGGCGTTCAAAGTTGAGGGATGGGCTGACGACTGGAATCACCAGTACACCCTTCTGGAGGTCGGCGATGTTGTGGCGTTGGCCAACGTAGGCCTGGATGCCTGGGCCAGTGAAGTGCGCGCCGATTACACGAGAAACTCGAGGCTTCAAATTCTCGAGCGAGTCGACCGCTCAACCACCTGATGAGATGGTGGTGACGAGCAACACCACATCTTGCTTGAGCGGTGTCGAGTGTGGAAGGACGGTACCCTCGTAGCTGACGATGACCATGGACGGAAGGATGCCCGCTGCCTGAAGAGCGACGCGAACTGTCGCTCCTTCCTCGACCTCAACACAAGCGTCGACGTCTGTACCGTGAAATCGAATCTCCATGAGACGGCGACCAAACATCATGCTTATGACCGTGGCGCATGAGCCTTGGATTGGAGCCGAGGTCGCATAGCCCGGTATTGCGGTGGATTCGAAATCCACTGTCCCTTGGACGCGGGGGTTCAAATCCCTCTCTCGGCGCTCTCAATCACATATAGAACGCATCATGCGAGGCCGTCATTTCCCTGACGAGGTCGTCCTTGACCTTGGGTGCAAGTGCCTCGAGTCGCTGTCGAAGCCATGCATCGCCGTCTTTTGGAACCGTGAGGCCGAAGTTGAACCAGTCTTCCAGGTGCTCAATGAGTCGCTGAGAGCCCAGGATGTCCTCGCTGTTGCCAACGGTGGTTGCGATCACGCAGGCGGAGTTTATGTCGTAGAGTGGGCCCATGGATGCGAGCAAGGCGGCCAAGCCGATGGCGCCGGAACGTGGTGCGTCCCGGCGGACGTCCACGCCCAAGGATTCCATGTCGATACGGAACGAGGAAGAACTCGCCACGGCGAAAGTTTCCTTGACGTCCGGTTTGTCGATCATGCCCGCTAAAACCAGAACGGTCGAAAGTCCCTCGCTCTGGAAGAAGGTCATCAGTTCATCCGCTAGGGTGGATTGTTGGCCAGGTTCGTTGGGTTGTGCTTTTCCTGTCAGGGTCAACAGATGACCTGTCTCGATATCGATGCGTCGTAGGCTGTAGTGCGGAGGGGCCAGCAAACCGTCTTCATCAAGTTCAGCGTGAGGGGGGAGGCCGGTCGGATGGAGGCGAGCCAATTCGAGGCCGTCGTGCAGGTTTCCGATGGAATCAACGGCGACTTTGCCGAGGTTGGCGACACCGGGAAACGCTACGAGAAGGGTAGCAGCATCGGGCAGTGTTGAAGCACCATTACGCCATTCAATACGCATCGTCATGAAGGGCTAAACCCGTCAACACGCGCTATAATGTTTGATGTTCGTAAAAGCGGCGGGTGCCAGTTTTGCACCCGTTCGTGCGCGTCCGTCACTCTTCTTCCAAAGCGTGGTCGGCTTTCATGGATTCAAACGAGGGCAAGGTGGCGAGTTGGCTTGGCCAATCTGGTTCTTCAACCCCGTTCATTTTCCTGCGAAGCGAAGCACGGTTGTCTTCGGGTGACCACTTCAACGGTGCGGCCGCCTGGGCGCGTTCACCGCATGATGGGCAGATCGTGTTCAAGGAAAACGCCCCGCATGTCAGGCACTGTTGCATCCGTTGTTTGGCCATGATGCTCACTCACGTTCTGCGGTGGCCTCCCCGCCGGCGGCCACCATATGGTCGAGGACCGCTTGTGTGGCTTGCTCCCACATGGATTCAGCCACTTTGAAGTCCGGTGCCTTGAGCTCAATTCGATAGGTTGGAGCACCATCGTAGAAGCACTTGACATCAATTTCTTCAGCTTCGTTGGTAAGGGATTCAGCCGCTTCAAGGGCATCTCGAATGACGGAAACACCGTCGGTGACGTTGATGCTTAGTGTCAGCGTTCCTCGAACTTCAACAAACGGAGGAATGATGTTCTCGACGGCGATTTCAATGAACGGCGCCATCCATTCGCCTTCAAACCCAGCGTTGTCCAAGGCACCTTCCTGCATGGCCGCTTCTTCAAAGGCCGTGTAGAGTGTCCCGAAGGCATCCACGAGTTCACTGGCTTGTTCTGCGACCTGTTCCTCGGACCAACCGATTTTTTCGCCAAGCACCTTGAGGAGTTGTTGAGCACGCTGTTCATTCTTCCATTCTTGAAGGCGGTCTCGACGACGTTCTTCGGAGACAGATTTCAATGAGAGTTCAAGTGAGGTCCCGTCTCGTCGGGTTCGCATCACTTTGCAAATGACCCGCTGACCTTCGCGGACGAAACCACGGATGTTTTTGACCCAACCCGAGGCGATTTCGCCAATGAAGATGAAACCCTCAATGCCTTCGTACTCGTCAAGGTCAACGTAGGCGCCGTTTTGCTTGACGGTCTTGATCGTAGCAACGACCAATTCGCCCTCTTCGGGTGTGGCGCCGTCTTGATTCACCATGGAGGCTCAGCCTCCTCAGTTCAGTGCTTCAACAATCGTGCATCCGACGAGATCGGCCTTGCCGCCAGCGGGCTTGGTCAGCGTTGCGCTGCAGACGCCGCAGGCGATGGAGGTGGTGGCTCGGGAGAAGATGATGGATTCGCTTCCGCAGTCGCGGCAGCTCACTCGGAGGAAATGGTTGGTCATTTGAAACACCTCAACGGTCGACAAGTTCGAATTTCTTGGCTCGCTTGCAAGGAGCGTAGTGCGCTTTGCCCGTTTCCGTGCAGCGGTAGAGAATGTTGACACGCTTGGTGGGCTTTTCACGGCCATCGGGTTTGGGACGGGGGAAACCTCGGTAACCGGCCATGACACGACGGAATCGTCGTTGACCCCAGCGAAGCTCAGAGGCTCGCTTTTTCTTCACTCGCTCCACCGTGTGGAGGGTGTGCTTGCCAGCCGATGGGCTGTAGCGCATAACTTGACGGGGTCGCTTCACCATGTGAACACCTAAGCGTTCAGCCCACAGAGGTCGGGTATTTATGCCCTCCGCCATGCGTTTTGGACATCTTCAACGCACTGCGTCGCCGCGTGAGGGATTCTCTATAAGTTGAGGGGGACAGCACACCGCATGGAAGAGGCGACGCAAGCCTTCGTTTTCTTCTGGCTTGCAGGTCTCTTTGTCCTCTCAGGCGGCATGTTGGGTTTTTTTTCCAAGGTGGCCGTGCAACGCAAAGCCGGGCTTGCGATGGCTTCTGCGGGGCTTCTGTCACTCATGGCCACGCCCTGGACCCTCCCGTTCTCTCCGTCGAGTGCGTTTGGCCACTTGCTCGGGAGCCTTGTTGGGCCAAGTGTCCTTTTGGGCGTTGGGTTCTATCTCATCACCTTCTCAGGAAACGTCCCGGTGGGCCAACTCTCCGGTGCTGACCGAAAAACTGGCGTGGTGATGGTGTTGACAGGTGTCCTATGGTTGGAGGCCATGCACTGGTGGGAGCTCACGCCAACGTATCCCGGTGAAGTCAACCGATACTGGCTAATTTTCTGGCCGACGATGCTGTTGGGTGTGCTCGCCTTTGGTGCAGGCGCTGCAGCCCTCGTCGGCTTGGTTGGCGAGGATCGCCAACAAGAGCAGCGCTTGATGCTGCTGCTCGCCACGTTTTCAGGACTGTTGCTGTTGTTGGGGGCCTCCCTTGACGGCCCTAACGTCAACCATGATCAATTCGCGATTGAGGTGGTCCTCGCAGCAGCGGATCTCTTCGGCGTCATGGTCGGCGCTGCCATCGCCGTCCTGGTGTTTGCGCTGGTCTTGGGCGTGTACGAATCACAACAGCCCGCTCCCCATCGATTGGCACCGCCGACAACCGAACAGTTGGCTCAGGCGAGCAAGGTCATCGCCAGCAACATCAGCGGAGGTGATGAGTCTGAGTAAGGTCGATGCTCCTGTTTCCATGCTCAACACCGGCGCCAAGGTGGTGCTGCCGTTTGTGGCCGTGGTCCTGAGTGTGATCTACCTCTCTGAGGGTTCAACCGATGGTGCGCTGGTACGTTTTACCAATGCCCTCCTCACCTCCTTCACGCTGTTTTCCTTCATTTTGTTGCTGACCTTGTTCGTCTACGGTGATGCCAGAAAACGCCCCATTGCTCCTTTGTTCGGCATGGCCCTCAGCGTTGGTTTGGGCACGGCCTTGACGGTGTTTTTCCTCTCCCAAGGTGAATTGTTGATGGAGGACAACGGTTCCGTGCGCGCTCAAGCACTTTCCAACATCATCCGCTTCAGCACGACGGCCGTCGGCGTTGGCCTTGCCGGGATGGTGGTCGCTGGAACGTTGTTTGCCAGTCTTATGAGCGGCCCAAGCCGTACGATTCACTTCGAAGAGGAGTGACCGTCGCCTCAAGGCGTGCCGTTGAATTCATAAGGAGGAGGTCGGTGGGCGAGTCGTTCAGGTGAGCGCATGTCCAAAGGTACACCATCCATGGGTCGACGCCAAAAGACCACCCACATCCGTTGCCGACGCTGCGGACGCAATGCGTACCACAAGCAGAAGAAGGTCTGCGCATCCTGCGGCTATGGAGAAACCTCCAAGATTCGCAAATACAACTGGTCCAAGAAGACCCACCGCCCCAAGGCCTGAAGGTTTCGTATCGCAACGATAAGAAGCAACCACGAATTGGTTGGATTGAGGCGAACGCATGTGCGGCATCATCGGCATTGTCGGTCAACAAGGTGCGCATGTCAATCAACTCCTCTATGACGGCTTAACCGTCCTCCAACACCGAGGCCAGGACGCAGCTGGCATCCTGACCGATGTTGAAGGTCATTTTCGACTTCGAAAGTCAAACGGTCTCGTCTCGGACGTGTTCTTCAAGCGCCACATGCTTCGTCTTGAGGGCAACGTCGGCATCGGCCATGTGCGCTACCCAACAGCCGGCTCTTCCTCTCGTGCCGAGGCCCAACCCTTCTACGTGAACTCTCCTTACGGGATTGCCCTTGCCCATAACGGGAACCTCACCAACGCAGAAGAATTGGGTCGATATTTGAGAGACGAATGCATGCGCCACATCAACACGACGAGCGATTCTGAGCTGCTCTTGAACGCCTTGGCTGTCGAACTCGGCGAGCGCAGTTCTGCGCTGCGGATCCAGGGCGATCCTCACATGAACATCGAAACGGTGTTTGGGGCCGTCAGTGCAGTGAACAGCCGGGTCCGCGGGGGTTATGCCTGTGTTTCGGTCATTTCAGGCTACGGTTTGCTCGCCTTCCGCGACCCCAACGGCATTCGCCCGCTGATTTACGGCCAGCGTGAATTGGATGGTCATACCGAATACATCGTGGCCAGTGAAAGTGTGGCCATTACGGCGCTTGGTTTTGAGATCGTACGTGATGTGCTCCCCGGAGAGGCGATTTTCATCAGCGCCTCCGGCCATTTCTTTTCACGGCAGTGTTCCGAGCCTGCCTCCTACACGCCGTGCATCTTCGAACATGTGTACTTTGCACGCCCGGATTCAGTCATCGACGGCATGTCGGTCTACCAATCCCGCCTCAACCAAGGGCAGCGACTGGCTGAGCGCATGTTGGCATCGTGGCCCGACCACGACATCGATGTCGTCATCCCGATTCCAGATTCAGGCCGAATCGCCGCCCTGCAAATGGCCAAGGCGTTGAACCTCCCTTACAGGGAGGGGTTCGTCAAAAACCGATATGTTGGTCGGACGTTCATCATGCCAGGTCAGGCGTTAAGGGAGAAATCCGTTCGCAGAAAACTCAACGCCATTGAGCATGAATTCCGTGGCAAGAACGTGTTGTTGGTCGATGATTCCATCGTTAGAGGAACCACCAGCGCGCAAATCATCGAGATGGCAAGGGATGTTGGGGCAGCCAAGGTCTACTTTGCCTCGGCTGCACCTCCTGTTCGACATCCGAACGTTTACGGAATTGACATGCCCGCTGTGAACGAGTTTATTGCCAACGGCCGAAGCATCGAGCAGATCAACCAAACCATCGGCAGCGATCGGTTGTTCTACCAGACCCTTGACGACCTTATCGATGTCACGCTCCAACCCTCATCGGGTGTAACGGCTTTTGATGCCAGCTGTTTCAACGGCGAGTACATCACGGGCGACATCGATGAAGCCTACCTCCAGAAACTTGACATCGCCCGAAACGATGCGGCGAAGGGGCAATCACATGCGGATGATGCGGTGATTGACCTTCACAACGACGAAGCACTTTGATGCCCACGAAGAGCGAGTGCTTTTCTACGACCCTGCCGACCTCCCTCCATGGTCTCGACCCGTTCTGTGGTCCCGCTGCTGCGGCCTGAGGCCAAAGTGCACCACTTGGCAGTGGACAATTCCTCAGATTCCGTCGCCTGGGTGGAAGGTTCCACCACTGTTCGCTTGGGTCGTCTCGAGGGCGGCGGACAGCTCGATGTAACCGGCGTCATCAGTACGCAACACCGTGTTTCCTACCTCGGCTTTCACCGCGGTGGGTTGCTGGTTGGTGATGACCTTGAATCACTGATGTTCTACGATTTGGATGGGTCCTTGATTGAAACACAAGCCATTGACGGCGGGGTTCAATCATGTCATGTGATGGCCCTCAAGGTTGTCGTGTTGAGCGGCATGGGCGAGGTGGTGCTCGTTCAGCGCGAACGAGACAGTGTGAACCTGTCGAGCAAGCTTGGGCTGGATGATGTGGTACACGTTGAGGTTCACGGAGAACACGTGTACGTCGCTGAGCAACGTGGCACGGTCTTGACCTGCACGGAAGACAGCGTCGTCTGGCGCCGACCTCCTCGTGGCGAGCACGGCGAGCGCATCACCGCCCTTGGTTTGACCAAAGAAGGCCGCCTGTTCTTGACAAGAGAGGGGCATGCGCTCGTGTCCGGGGAGGAAGAGGCCATTGAGTTTGAAGTGTGGCAAGATGGTCAGCTTTTGGCTCGCAACGACCTACGTATGCGAATGCTTACTTCTTCGGTAGCATCCTGGGGGGCTGTGCTTGGATTCGATGATGGGACGGTTCATCGCTTGTATGAGGACGGTCGAATGGAACGTGTCCTCGAAACTGGGTATGGCGTCTTCACGTGTCTGGAGCATCGGTCGGGCGTCATCGCCAGTTCCTGGTTTTACATCCACGGCGAAGAGGATGAACAGCCATGGAAAGTGGAGCATCAAGGGATGCCTCGGTTGATGGTCGTGAGCGAACGCCATCAAGGTCTTCTCTTTGCAGGTGATGACCAGAACGATTACACCGCACCTGAACCGATCGGTTGGATTGATCTTGAAGCACCCGTGCAAGAAATGGATGCCGCGGAACTGACGCTGTGGTTCCAAGAGGCGCCAGCAGCCGACGGTCTGACCGCCGAAGAGTTGTACGGTGCTGAGGACGACGTGCTCCACCTCCTGACAGAGGAAGAACGTCAGCAATTTCAGGCCGTTTCAAGCGCAACGAGTCATGCGTCCCTCCTGGCTGCGATGGATGAGGATGTCTCGCCCACGGAGGTGAAGGTTGAGCCGACATCGGAAAACGACCTGCTTGAGGCCCTCCAAGGAATCGAAGAGTTGGCACTTGATGACACGGATGAGTTGATGGACGCTCTCGCGGCTTCGGTTGACGAATTCATCCCTCCCCGTGCCATCGCCGGCGACGACCAGCGCCACACGGCAGGCGATGACGGCACCTGCGTGGTGGTCTTGGACGGGCGTGGCTCGTTCGACCCGCAGGAACAAATCGCTTCGTGGTCGTGGCACGATGACCGAGGTCGTGAACTTGCCGTGGCACCTCAACTCAAACTCAAGCTCCCGTTGGGTCAGCACCGATTTGAATTGCGTGTCGTGGACCAACAGGGGGCATGGACCACCGATGCCGTTGTGATTCACATCGTTGATGGCTCAACCTCATGAAGGGGTTGCACGTCACCGAACCATGGGCCTTCGAGAACCGTGGATTGAACATTTTTTCGTCGGTCCCCTCCAGATGCGTTGTTCTGTGGTCACCGATCCTGCAACGGGCGATACCATCATCATCGACGGTGGGGATGAGCCACAACGCATCATCAACTGGATCGATGCCTTTGATGGCCCCGGTCCAAACTGGACCACAGGTCCGGAAAACGCCTCAGCAGCCCAGGAACGTGCGTTGCCACGCCGGCGTGTTGTTGCGTTGGTCAACACGCACGCTCACTTTGACCACAGCGGTTTCATTCCAGCGCTAAGGGAACATTACGATGTGGAGTGGTACCTCCATCCGGACGATGACTTTCTCCAAACCCTCGCCCAAGCTTCAGGCCGACGCTATGGCCTTGCACTGCCAGAACCGGCCGTCGCTGACCAGGCCTTTGAAGCAGGCAAAACATACCGCTTTGGCACCCTTGAACTCCGTGTGCTGCACACGCCCGGGCACACCCTTGGCGGGTGCTGCCTGTTGGTTCAGGTCGAGAACGGCCCCGACCACATTTTCGTCGGTGACACGCTCTTTGCGGGTTCCGTCGGTCGAACCGATATCGCCAATTCCGGCGGTGATTTCGACCTGCTCGCCCGTTCCATTCACACCCAATTGTGGCCCCTGGACGAGGACACCATCGTGCATCCCGGTCATGGTCCCCTGACCACCATTGGTCACGAAAAGCGGACGAATCCATTTGTGGGCGAGCCTGCTGGTGCAGGTGGCACGTACGGGTTTGGTAAGTACGCTTGATCAGCCCATCATGCCTTTGAGGCTATCATGAAGCACCGGAAGGGCTTCTTCCCAAGTGGCCACGATGCCGTAATCGGCGTGTTGGAAGATGGGGGCGTCGGCGTCTTTGTTGATGGCGACGATGTACTTCGAGGAGCGCATCCCTGCCAAGTGCTGAATGGCACCTGAAATGCCGACGGCGATGTACAGGTTCGGGTTGACGGTCTTCCCGGTCTGCCCAACCTGCATGGAATGGGGAATGGCTTCCCACGTATCCACGGCGGCTCGAGATGCACCAACGGCCGCTCCGATGGTATCGGCAATGGCTTCGAGGTGCGTGAAGTTGTCAGGTGAGCCCATGCCACGGCCGCCGGAGATGATGATGTTGGCTTCTGCGACGTCGAGGCGCTCCGATGCTCTGGCCATGAATTCTTGAACCGAGGTGGCCACGTTCCCGTCCGTGTCAATGACGGAAACATCGGTTGCGCCACCGGTGGCAGGTGCAAAGACGTTTGAGCGGACCGAAACAACCACATCGCCACTGGCGGACACGGTTTGCATGGCTTTGCCGCTGTAAACGGGCGAAGTGATCGAGCCGCCCTCAATCTTCACAGCGTCTTGGACCACCGAGAGGTTTCGTCGGGCGGCCAAGCGTGCAGCAAGGTCCTTGGATTGTGGGCTGGCGCCCGTGATGATGGTTCCCTGAGGGACGACGGCGTCGAGTGCTTCTGCCCAGCCGCTGGCGTCGTAGTGGGCGAAAGCGCCCGACTTGGCGGCGATGATGGTGGCGGCACCCATGCCGGCAGCACCACTGGCTTGGCCAGCGTCCGTGCAGGGCACGACGAGGGTTGGTTCCCCACCGAGGGTGTTCGCAGCGCTGACGAGTTCAGCGGTGCTTGGGTGGACGGCGTTGTTGTTCATTTCTGCAATAACGATGGTTTGTGTCATGGAATCACCTCAGAGGATGTTGGCTTCGTCTCGAAGCAGTTGTGCGACTTCGGCCGCTGCTGCGCCGCCTTGGTAGCTCTTCCCTGCTGGTTTAGCGGGCGGGAGGGCGTGGTTGACGACGGAGACAGTGGAATCTGGAGCGGCTATAGAACGAACATCTACGCTGGCTTTCTTGGCTTGCATGATGCCCTTGACATTGGGCTTTCGAACCTTGAAGTTGCCCTTGTCACAGGACAAGACGGCGGGGAGTGGGATGCTCATCTGAGCGTTGCCGCCACCGCTAGGCATCACGACGCTGACACCGCCGTCAAAGGTGGCGCCAATGATGTTGGACACGGAGGCCCAGCCCATGCGCTCGGCGAGGCCAGGGCCGGTCGAACCGGCGCCGGTGTCGGCGGCCGATTTTCCGCAATACACCACTTCGCCACCGAGGTCGGCGACGGCCTGTGCAATCACGGATTGAAGGGCGTTGGAGTCCATTTCACCCTCGGCATCGATGCGAACGATGTGATCGACGCCGATGGCTTTGGCGTCCTTGAGGATCTTTTCTGCACCGGCTCCGCCAACGGTCAAGGCCGTGACTTCCCCACCAGCTGCCTCTTTGTGCTTGAGGGCCGTCTCGACAGCAAATTCGTCGTAGGGACTCATGACCATCTTCACGCTGGAAAGGTCAACTCGGTCGCCGTTGACGACGATCTTTGCATTGGTGTCGGGGACTTGCTTAACGAGAACGATGATGTTGGGCATGAGCATTCACTCCAATTCTTGATTTTGCGACCGAGACTCAATTCATGAACCTTGCCACTTCACCGTATGACGGCGTTCGCTGGGAGTGACGAGTCGGACGGCACAGGGTAGAATTATGAACCGTCCCACCAGCGGGAACACTCCATGTCGCCGCCGAAGAACGTCAAGATTGACCCCGAAGAACAAGCCGCCCTCCGAGAGTGGAAAGCCCTCATCGTTGGCCACTACAAAGACGACATCGCCCGCCTCCAAGGCATGGAGGACAGCGTCCACGGTTTCCACGTTGAACACCACCTCATCGACGGCCAACCCACCTTGCGACACATGTTCCACGAGAACCCGGTGCGCGCTCTTGAGTTTGGCCACCGCATCATGCGTGAACAGTTTGATGCCAACAAGATTCCGACTCGACCCGTGATTCGTGTGGTCGGCCTGTCGGAAAACTACCTGAACCGCGTGGATGAGTTGCGGATGCGTGACCGAAACGACCTCGTCTGTCTGGATGTGAAGATCAACGATGTTTCTCAGCCCTACGGATGGCTGAAGCAGGCCAAGTACGAATGCCGCGACTGTGGATCCATCACCGCGGTTGACCAGCGGCGGGCAAGGGAACGTGAGAGCCCTCGGGTGTGCCGGGTGTGTTTGGACAAGGTGTTCGCTGACATGGACACAAAGGACATGCCGATGGGCCTGTTCCATCCCCGTCCAAACTTCCGCATGCTCACGGAAGAATGCACGTATGAAGACGTGCAAGACATCAGCATGAGTCAAATCACCTACAACAGCGAGCACCGCTTAATCAATTGTTCAACTCGGAACCAAATTTTGGGGACCGTCGCTGACGACCTGGTGGACGCCATCAAGACCTCACAGTACCTTCGGATCAACGGTATCGTTCGTGTTCAACCCGTGCCGGACCGAAACTTTGCCAAGGACACTCGCCGTTTGTTGTCCATTGACATTTTGAGCATCGAGGAACTGCCCATCCAAGACTGAGTTCAGCCGTTTATGAGGGCCGTGACCTTGTCCAGTGTCTCGGGGTTCGCTTCAAAGTGGGATGCCAACGCCTCCAGCCCTTTGGTCAGGCCGTCAGCCACGCCAAACTTGGCATCGAGCGGGTGGAGTGTACCGTCCATGACGGCTGCACGAAACGCCTCCAGATCCGTCCACGTGCTTGGTTCGCCAAATTTGGGGTTGGGCGTAACCACGATTTCGCCAAATTCGGGGAGGAGGATGTGTTCAGCCAGTTCGTAGACCGGGGATTGAGGGTCTTCGGGCGAGATGTAGGCCTTTCGCATCTTCTTTCGAATCTGATCGTGCGTGTCGTGCAGAAGAAGGGCGCCGTTGGGGTCGGATTTTGACATCTTGTGGTCAAAGGAGTCCATGCGTGAGCCAGAGGCCGTGAGCGAGGAAACGATGGGGGTGTGGAGGCAGGTCGCCTTGGCCCAGCCGTATTTTGAAGCGACATCTCGCATGAACATGTGCGCCTTGCGCTGGTCCATGCCGCCGATGGCGATGTCGATGTCCATCTCGAAGATGTCCG
>CAXRAL010000006.1:0-19913 GCA_964228815.1 Candidatus Poseidoniaceae archaeon | reverse complement strand
GCGATGCACAAGTTCCTGATTTGAGGAAGAACGTGCATGACTTCTGTGGCCTTCTTGATGTTGTCTTCTTTGCGTCCCATGGTAACCACCGTGTTCTCGTTGCTTCGCCCACTGAAAAGGGGTTCTTAAGTGCCTCGCAGGAGAGGGGTGAATCAGTACATGAGTTGCACGTCCGAAGCCGTTGACAGCGCAACAACACCGGGGGGTCCGCTCCATGCGATCTTGTCGTCTGGAACGTAGAGCGCACCGTCCCCTTCCGAATGGCCGAGGGTCGCTTTCACGGACCCAAAGGAGCAGTGCAAATCAGCGCCGTCAAGCAACGCATCCATGAAGCCGTGAACCATCGTGGAATCGGCTCCCATTTGTGATTCCAGCTCGCCCAAGAATTGAGGGTCGAGCAATCGAACCCCAGCGGCAGCGAAGAAAACGCTAACATCATGGCCGTCGTTGACGGCTTGTGCAGCACATGCAAGCCCAACAATGGACTTCATTCGGTCGTGGGCAGGGTCGGATACGAATTTGACAAACACCTTCTTGGGCATGCTTATGCATAGAAGCAGGCAAAACAAGAACATTGCCCACTCAAGCGGGCCAACGAATCATCCTCAACGGGCCGAGGCAGCAATGCGCTCGAGTTCTTCCTTCTTGCCAACGGCATAGGAAGTGACGTCGCCTGCGCTGGCTTTGGTCAGTTCGTTGATGATGCAGTTCTGAAGGGTTCGCTTAGACTTGTGCGTTCCTTGCTGTGCGCCTTTGGCCAGGTTGGCAAGGGCGACGTCGAGTCGACGCGATGGCGAGGAATCAACGGCCTTTGGTTGGGAGACGGCACCGAACTTGATACGGGTGATCTCTTCCATGGGCGCAGCAGAACAAATGGCGTCAACGAACACCTGGAGTGGGTTGTTGCCGGAGCGCTCTGCGATTTGGTCCAAAGCACCTTCGAACGCCTTCATGGCGCCCATTTTCTTGCCGGTGTAGGAACCGGTTCGCATGAGTTTGTTGATGTAGCGCTCAACGACGGAGAGCTTAGCTTTGCCGAACCAGGCGTTGGCGTGGCGGCCACCGGTGTGGGGGACACCCACGGTGGTGAGGTTGATGTAAGGGGCAAGACCGGGGTCTCGGCAGGTTACTTCGCTTGCGTCCCACTTACCAAACACCTTGGTGCCGATACCGGCAATGGGCTTGACTTCAACAACATCGGATTCTGAATCGCTCATCATCAACACCTCAGCGGACAGGCTTCTCCTTTCGGCCACGGACCATCTCGTCAAGCGAGACACCGTTCACTTGGATGACCTTGTAGCGGACACCGGGAATATCACCGTACGAACGACCCATGCGTCCGCCGATACCTTCGACCATGACTTCGTCGTGCTCGTCGATGAAGTTGATAGCACCATCGCCGGGGGCGAAGGCCGTCAACTTGTTGCCGTTCTTGATGAGAGAGATTTTCACGGCCTTTCGGATGCCGGAGTTGGGTTGCTTGGCTTCGATGCCGACCTTTTCGACAACGATGCCCTTGGCTTGGGTGGACCCTGCAAGCGGGTCGTGCTTGGCGCGAGACTTGAGCATGCGCTTCTTGTACCGGCGGTCGGACCAACGGAATTTTTGTCGGTCTTTGGCCATCTTTGCACCTGCGAAGAGTCCTCTGCCCATCATGTTCACCTCATTGAAGCATTTCGCCGACTTGCCGCCCCTATTTAATCAAATCCCTTTGAGCATGCCCATCATGGGCGGCGTCGTTTGATTTCCATGGAGAAAATGACGGCCACTTTCATCCATGAACAACATTGAAACAACGCCGACCGCTGGCGTGAATATGGCCTTCCGTGACCACCTCGGTGCAGCGACAGAAGAATCCGCTGAAGTCAGCCTCATTCACGGGATGCTGGAGCACTCTCAAGCCAGCGGCCACGCCATGACCGTCTACACCAACATTCCCGAATGCCCCGGGCACCGTGCGGCCGTGAACATGCTGACCCGAGATCGACTCTGCGCAGCCATTGGCATCGAGCCCGAGGAATACATCGATACCCTGGGATGGGCCATGGACCATCCCAGTGAGCCCGTCGTTGTCTCAAAAAACGACGCGGCGTGCTTTGAAAACGTCGCATCGGACGTCGACCTCCGTTCCATCCCAATCCCACACCATTGGCCCCAAGACCGGGGTCGATATTCTTCTGCCAGCATCATCATCGCTCAAGACAACGGCATCCGAAACGTCTCCTTCCATCGTCAGTTTTTGCGAGATGAAAACCACCTCGTGGTTCGCTTGGTTCCACGGCACCTTCGAACCATGGTGATGAATGCACGGGAAGAAGGTCGCGAAGTCAACGTGGCCATCGTCAATGCTCCTGACCCCGTGGTCCTGCTGGCGGCTGCCATGTCGTTCAACGACAACATCGATGAGTTGACCATCGCCGCTGCGCTTCATGAGAAATTGTACGGCACACCGCTTCATCTCGTGGAAGTGCCCAACGGCGTCCACGTTCCCGCCGATGCAGAATACGTCTGGTGGGGACGAATCACCCTTGAGGACGACGATGAGGGACCCTATGTCGACATCACGGGAACCGTGGACGATGTACGGCAAGAACCGGTGATTGCCATCGATGGCCTCACCCACCGCAACGATCCCATTTTCCACGCCTTGATTCCCGGTGAGGCCGAACACAAGACCCTGATGGGTCTTCCTCGAGCGCCGACCATCAAGGCGGCGGTGAACGAGGTCGTTGAGTGCCTTGATGTCCACATGACCGAGGGCGGTTGTGGATGGCTGGGTGCCGTGTTGAAAATTCGAAAAAGCGAGGCCAACGACGGCATGAAGGCCATCCAAGCAGCGTTTGACGGCCACAAGAGCATGAAGATCGTCACTGTTGTGGACGAAGACATCGACATCACCGACCCCGTGCGTGTGGAGTGGGCCATGATGACGCGTTGGCAACCCGATAAGGACACGCTGATTTTGAGCGACCAACGCGGAAGTTCACTTGACCCATCCCGCTACAACGACGGGAAAACATCGAAAATCGGTTATGATGCAACCATTGATTTTGGCGTTGACAAATCCGGATTTATGTCCGTGCAGTGAGGGAGAACCATGACAGAAAGCCAAGATCTCCTGCAACACCCTCGCAGGAACTTGGGGAACAGGTACCGCTCAACCGCACAAAAGTTCGCTCACCTCGCCAAAGCCGACCCAGAGCGGGCCAAAGAAAACATGGATTGGGCTGAGCAAAACGCACGTCAAGCCATTCTTCACGATTTCACCGATGAACGAAACTGGCGCTTCCTCGCCGAACTCAAAGCTCTGAACGATGATTCAGGTGGCCTTCAAGCAGTTTTGGAAGACGTGTTTGTCGTGCTGGGACGCGACCCCGAGAACCTTGACCAACTCGTCAACATCGACTACCTCAAGGTGGGGAGAGAATTGCTCGAGGCGGCGTTTGCCAAAGACCCGCTCGACCCTGATGCATGGTGGGATGCATTGGATGCACAGGAAATGGAAGCAGGGCTTGAAGAATTTTCAACGAGGTGCCGTCGGTTGGATTTTCGCGACCAACGAGCCAACATCGTGTTTGGTCGGCGCCTTGAACGGATTCGAAAAGCGGGCCACGAGGACGTCTTCATTGACCTTGCGAGGCATTTGTTGGCGCACCGACCCATCAACCACGAATTGTGGTTGGAAATGGGACGATTGCACGAACGTCGTCATGAAATGGATGAAGCGTGGTCGTGTTATGACCAAGTTCAGCAACTACGACCCCATCTCAGGGAGCGTGACCGCTTCCTCCAACGCCTCAAAGGAGACATGGATGGCGAGCAAAAGCAGCCGTGGTCTGGGCCTTCGGTTGAACACCGTTCAGCCTTCCTTGAAGGCATGCGATCACTCACGGCGAGAATATCCTCTCCTACACCCACCCCATCCTCGAATGAAACCGAGGAAGATGTCATTCAACGCCATCCCGACGAACATCAACTGGAAGCCTTGATCGAACAAGGCGACGTACAGTCGGCGTTCTTCCTCGCACGCCGGTTGCTGGCCGCAGGTGAGGATTGGGCAGAGCCTTGGCTTGCACGAATTCAAGCCGACATGGAGTGATTCCATGGCATCTTCCGATCCCAGGTTTGTCTTGGCGTGGGTCACCCGTTCGGGGGACCGTTGTACAAAAATGGGAGAAGGTGGAAGCGTGCTGTTTGTTGAGCATCCAAAGCGGGGTTGGGAAATCCCAGGTGGCCACTTGGAGGCAGGAGAACATCCTGAGGAAGCCCTCCATCGTGAGCTCCTCGAGGAAACGGGATTGACAGGAACCCTCGTTTCTTGGAACAAAACCTACTACCCAGAAGGGTGGGTTGCTCATGTCGTGGTGCCAGCTGAACACAGCCAAACATGGACCGTCGATGACGAGAACGTTCACGCCGTTCGCTGGTGGAACATCGTACCACCGGTCAAAGCATGGACGGTTGAGGAATTTGAGGAATTGGCCGTCATCTTTTCTGATTGATCATCAGCACGCCGCCGCCAACGCCCTCACAGCATGGTCAGTTCGCTCAACCGCTTGCCCCAGGCTGCCGTTTCATCGGGCGTTGAAGCACAGGCTTGTGCAACCGCTGCCAACATGGGGTCTTCAACGGCCTCAGGCGAAGCCATCAATTCGGCAAAAGGCTCCATGTTTTCGAGTCGGTGGGCAAGGGTGAGCATGGCACGAACCGCCGGGCGTTCAGGCCCGCCCCATCCCTTCTCAAGGTGCTTCACGCACCATTCAAACACCCCGTGAATGTCATCAGGATGGACGGTGAGCGCAGGTGGCTCTTGCTCGAGATCAAGTGGCTGTGCTTCCTCAACCTGAACGTGCATCGGCTTTGCATCCTCGGATTGGTGGCCGATAGCCAAATCGAGGACCATCGACCCAGCCTCGATGGCCATATGGTGCTGAGCAGCCATAATCGCGTGTTTGTGTGCGTTCCAAGCGTGTCGACCTGCATCGAAAACATGGCCCAAACCGTGGCGAATCCGACTGGCTCCGAGTCGAGAGATCGCAATGGTTTCGTGGGCGTGTCCTGCGGTTCTTGAGATATCACCGTACACTTGGAGCGCCATCAACGCCTCGCCTTGTGCCATGTGATAGGCTGCTTTGTTCAGCAGCGAAAGGTCGTGATCTCGGCTTGCCTTCGCAACCGATTTGAGACGGGTTTCAGCCCAGGTCAAATCCTCTTCAGCACCCTCGGCGTCACCCGCTTCAAAGCGAACCAAGCCGCGTTCCATGCGCAAGCGACCTTCCAGAGCCAGGTCGCGTGTTTCCGGCGTACGCACCACGTCAAGTGCCGATTCAATGGCTTCTCCGAGGTGGGTATCACCCAGCCACCGCCGTCGAATCAAACCGAGAACAGCGTGCTCTCCAGGACTCAAATGAGACTCCATCGCATCGAGAAGTTCGGGTGCATCCATGAACAAAGCCGCTTCGGCCAAGGAAAGCCAAGAAGGCCACTCCAATTCATTCTTCCACATTACAAGCGTGGCTGAATCAACAGGCCCCTCTGTCCGCCAGCGTGAAACGAAGGTTCCGGGTCCTTTCGGGGGCTCAATGACGGTCATGTATTCACCTCATTCCTTGCCGTTCTGGCAACGGCGTCAATAAAGGCGGTTTCGGCGGCGATGGGATGGGCATCACCGGACCAACCCGCAGCCCCGTCGTGGCCACCACCCTCGCCCCCAATGGACCGGGCCACTTCCTCCATGAGATGACCCATGTGCAAGCCTGCGAGCACACTTGAACGTGGAGCACGAACGGTGAGGCGAGTGGAACCATTTCTCGAACGTGTCACCACGACCGCATCGGCTCCCAGGCCATTGAGAATGGACGCGACCCGGCTTTCGAGCGTTCCGGCCGAGGTCCTAAGAATCGTCCAGGGCCCTGCTTCTGTGGTCTCAGCTCGCTGAAGGCCTCTCAAAATAGCTCCACGGTCGCTGGGTGTGGTCGGTGCATCCTCCATCTCCTGGATGAACGCCTGATAGTCCAAACCGCTTCGTTCAACCAAACGGGCAGCCGTATTGAACGATTGAGCATTCGCATGACGAAAACGAGCGGTGTCCGTCACGAGTCCTGCGAGAAGAAATTCACAAACAGGTGAACTGAGGGCTGAATTTGCATGTTGTTCAAGATAGGCAGCCACCACCTCGGTCGTGGAGCGAGCGTCCCACTTCAACCCGAGATCTTCCTCGCCCAATTCCCAAGCATCGGTGGCATGATGGTCAATCACACACAACGGGACGCTGGGCAGGGACAAACCGGTCTGGTCGGGTGCCGCTGCATCAACGACCACCACAGCAGCCAGTTGTTTGGGCCACGACGTGTTCCCTTTCTCCAGGATTCGAAACGGCGCCTGATGCTTGGCGACATACCGTGCCGCCACCCGGCCGATGTGGAGCCCACAGGCCAGCATGTTTGGGTGGGTTGCAGCGAGCGCAATCGCTGATCCCACGGTGTCCATGTCCCCGTTTTTTCCGGTGACGACGGCGACAGGGCCCATACCCGTGAAGTTGACAAGCCAATCATGGAGCCGTTGAAGGTCAACCTCCATGGCGTTGGTGGGTGTGCTCATTCCTGTGCACCCTGCAATGATTGTTTGAGTTCGTCGTAGGTCTTGATCAATTGTTGCTCACGTTCCGTGAACCGTTCGAGATGAACCTTGAGCGAGGCCAATGTTTCGTTGAGATCGGAAAGGAGGGCAGCACGGTCGGCCACTTCAATCAGCACACCGCCCATTTGTCGGTGGAGGGCCAACCCGTCGGGTTGAGATTCAACAGCAGCAATGGTGCCCTCAAGTTCCTGAACTTGAGCACGTACGCTGCTCACTTGCTGACGAGCCGATTGCACTTCTGCGACGACGAGTTGGAGTTGGTCGAGTTGTGCCATGGGCTCACCGGTGTGAAGACGAGGCCCGAGGTTCAAGAATGCTTTCCGAAGACCTGCAGGACGGAATCGGTAGCGATGAGACCCCGGAGACGGGTGTTCCACATGGCTCGCAGGTCTTTGCAGGCAGCTTCGTTCAGTTCAATGGTGAACGATTGTTCATCCTGCCAGGTCGTCTCACAATCCGTCGCCAAGCATGCTGCAAGAGCCTTGGTATCGGTCAAACTGCGGGATTGAACCTGAAGCGTCAACGCCCACATCGGCAACACCGAGATGGGTTCACTCTTCTTCTTCGAGCGTTGGGCGGTTCGCCAATTCTCGCTCGTAGTTCATGGCAGCCTCTTGTGCGATGAACGCCATGTCAGCGGTGGTGGCACCGTCAACGGAGCGACGAAGGATACGGTTGTTGGCGTCGGAGGCTCGTGTAAACGGCTCCCATGCGCCACCGGCAAAGGTGTGGCCGCACTTCTTGCATGACCAAATGCCGACCGATTGTCGCTCGACCTTTTGGTACTGGCAAACAGGGCAGGTGTACTTGCGAGATCGCTTGGCCATGGCCGAGCCTGCGTTTCGGCGGACGGACACACCGTAGCGTGCTCCGAATCGTGCGGTTGCGCCTGCTTTCTGGGTTCGCTTTGCCAATCAGTTCCCCTCCTTTTCTGCTACAAGTTCTCGAAGTTCCACGCATCGCTTTTGTGCCACATCGAAGATCTCGGCAAACTCGGCGGGAGTGAACACCCCTTTTAGCCCCTTCTGTAGGGAGTGGAGGTGCCCCTCATCACCGAGGGTGATGTGGATGCGCTCGTCGCCACCCAACTCTTCTTGCTCGTTGGCGTCAAGAACGAATCGACCGCCAACGCGTGTGAACGATGCCATGATGGGAGTGCCGTTCACCTGCAAGGTGTGGTCTTCACCGACGTCAAAGCGCTCAGCGGGCACCACAGCAGTTCGCAAAGCTGCGATGGCTGCCAAGCCGCAGGCGTCGAAGATGTTGCCTTGGTCGGAGAGGACGTGAATGTCGATCATGACACCCCAGACCTTCTCGCCGGGAACAATGCAGAGACTCTCCATGTCGATGCAACCCGACTCACGAATTCCGCGGTCAACCACACGGCTGAGTTCAATCGATTCGGGAGATGGAGGACCGGGTTCGTACTTTCGGCCGGCCACGGGACGAAGTTCCGCACCGCACATCAAGGAACCTTGCGTGGGTCGGTCGGGCCATGGCGTTCGGAGTTCGAACTTCACACCGGCGTAGACGACCGTTCCACCGATGACGACCTTGGCGGAGCCTTCGGCGTTGTAGAGACAGTCGGTTTCGAGCGAAACATCTCGGGAGTCCCAGCGACCACGACCGTCAATGCGTTGGTTTTCCTCGGCGAGGCGGGCGAGTTCTTGACGAAGCAAGGAAGGAACGAGTTCAACCATCAGGCCTCACCTCCTTCGTAGCGTCGCTGAAGAGCATCGACCATGATGTCGTGAATCTCTCGTGCTGCTTTGAAGTTGTACTCCATTGCAAGTTCGTACTCTGCAGGGGACAAATCGCCGTCCATTTGCAAGAAGGCAATCTCACCGGTGTTGGGCAAGATGCCGACAGGCAAATCGGCTTGACCGTAGTTGTCCTCGGCCTTATCGAGGTCGAGAACCACGGTGTCTTCGATCTTCCCGGACGCCACGCCCACAATCATGTCTCGCATCGGGATACCCGCATCGGCCAGGGCCACAGCAGCGGCCGTGATACCGGCGCAGCGAGTACCTGCTTCGGCAGCGAGAATCTCAATCTCAACACGAATCTTCGAACGTGGGTAGCGCTCAACGAGCACCACGGATTCGAGGGCTTCGGCCGTGACCTTCGAGATCTCTCGAGAACGTCGGTTGAATCCAGGTCGAATTCGATCGGAGGTTGAGAACGGGGCCATGTTGTAACGGACGTCGATGACCGCACGGTCTTGGCGTTGAATCTTGCGAGGGTGAGCCTCCATGGGCCCGTAGACAGCAGCGACGGCGACGTTCAGACCGTGGGTCACCATGGCTGAACCCTCAGCTGCTGGCAACACACCGGCTTCAATGCTCACCGGTCGCATTTCGTCCACTTTTCGTCCATCAAGACGACTGCCGTCGTCGTTGAGCAATTGTACATCTCCATATCCACCCATCAAGCATCACCTTTCGTTTTGTTTTCCATTTCACTAAGAATTGTTTCAAAGGCCGTCGTATGACCTTCACGGACCAAGCGGTGGAGCGCTGAGCGTGCCCCCGAGGTCCCTTCAGAAGAACCGTCAATCCACACACGGCCGTTTTCACCGACCATGATCCGACAGTCGAATGCATCACGCATGCGCTGGAGCAGCGAATTGTTCTCGCCTCGCACACGGTCAATGTGCTGCACAGGAATGGATTCAACGGCTCCTTGGTTGAGTCGTCGCAGGCCAACGCCTTTCATGGTCAGAACCACGTTATGGCACTCATCAACCTCCTGGACACGGGCAAGAACAACGTCGCCAACGTCCATGTGTTGACGAGCTGCTCCAAACTCCACTTTCCAGGGAGCAAGGGACATGGGGAGCAAGCCTTGGAACGAACCGTTGATGTTCATGAACCACAAGTTGTTGCGCACCTCGGCCACAATGCCGACGACCAAGTCTCCGGAACGGGGCATGTAGGCGGCGTTGATGGGGTCGACCGACACCGTGTTGTTTCGTTCTCGCAGCCACCCCAGTTGAGTAGCCACGAAGGTATCTTCAGCAGCGATAATTCCGCTGCCTGCTCGCTTCCCGGTGGATGGCCCAACGGCCATTCCCGGGGTCACTAGGCGCTGCTCGGCGCCGACTTGACCTTGGGACATTCTTTTCTCTCCGTTGGCGGCCACTCGCCAACCCATGATAAAGGCCACCCTAAGCCCACGGCGCTCAAGAACCGAGTTCTTTCACTTCTGCATCGGAGCTTCGGCGCATGACTTGCCCGATGATTTCGCCTTTCATGCCAGCGGGGCACTCGATAACGCAAGCCCAAGAACCGTCCTCAAGCCATCCCTCTTTTTGCTGATGGGAGCGCAAAAGTTGAGACACGGAACCGTAGGCAGAGCCAGGGACTTTGAACGCTAATCTCACGGTCTCAAAGGACAGCGGGATCAGTGGTTTGAGTTTGGCAATGGCGTCCTTCACCTGCTCCTCGAGTCGCTTGAAGGGGTCGACCGAATAGCGTGATTCTTCCAACGCCAACTCAATTCGAGTTTTGGGATGCGGCGACTTGGTTTTCGGATCGACCGCCGCCGAGTGGATGCGATGGATGATTTGCTGGCGCATGTTCTCAACCATCTGTTTCCGTTGGGCGGTGGTCAGTTGGATGGAACCTTTCTCCAGGATGGTGGCGGTGATGACTTCAATGTCTTGCGTGCCGAACACCTTGTCGATGGCGTCCTCGGTCGGGCGCTCACCGCCACGTGCATCGTGAAAGACCTCATCCATGGCCAGGAAATCGTTGATGTCCACCGATTCAGGGTCCTCTTTGAAGGCTTCAACCATGGACGGGTCAACCAGCACTTCGTAGCGCTTCCCGCCTTTTTCCAAACGGGCGAGAACGGCATCGTCGAGACTGACCATGGTATCACTCATTCGCTCCAAGCACGGGGCGACGCTTCAACCTACCTCTTCAGTCTTCCAGAGGCTTGAGGCGGTCAATTTGTTTGTTGACTTCGCCTCGGTCAAGAACACGGTAACCGTTGGAATCAACGACGGTGACCTCGACAGCCTCACGGTTCAATTCTGCATCGTTGGCCGAGCGAAGCGCCTCAAGGCCGAGTTTCATGGCGGCGTTCAAGGTCATGTTCTCCTTCCAGTTGTCTTCAAAGAATTCAATCACGGTGTTGCGGCCGCTTCCGATGGCACCGGCATGGTACGATTGGTAAGCGCCGGACGGGTCGGTTTCGTACAGATGAATGCCGTTGTCGTCTACGCCACCGATGAGAAGAGCGGTACCGAACGGGCGAGAACCACCGTACTGGGTGAAGGATTGCTTGAAGTCGCAAATTTTCTTCACGAGGACATCAACGGGGACGGTGGCACCATAGGTGATGCGGTTGATTTGGGCCTCAACACGAGCCCGTGCGACGAGTTGACGAGCATCGGCAACAAGTCCAGAAGTAGCGATGCCGATGTGGCCGTCGATCTTGAACATCTTCTCGATGGATTCTGGGATGATGAGGCGGCTGATGATGCGCTTGTCACACACCAACACCACACCGTCCTTGAACTTCAAAGCGGCCGTGGTCGTACCTCGCTTGACGGATTCGCGAGCGTATTCAACCTGAAACAGTCGTCCGTCTGGGCTAAACGTTGTGATGCCGTGATCGTATCCTCTTCCACTTGGTTGCATGTAATGACCTCAGTTTCTTGCTCCGGTTGACACTTTATGAGGATGCGGGTTGAATGGCATGAGCGTCGACCGGACCAATTTCACCTCAACGCCGTCCCGTATCAACCCTACGAGGGCAACATGCTCTTCAAGGGAGAGAACGTGAGCGGTTCATGCGAGTCGCGGTGTTGTCTTCGGGCGGGAAAGACTCCGCTGCAGCATGGTGGTGGGCACGCTGCAAAGGTTGGACGGTGGATTGCCTCGTCACGGTCACCATCACCGGTGATGATTCACCCATGTTTCAGATACCGAGCACCCACTTGGTGGAGCGCCAAGCCGCCCTTGCCGATGTACCTTGGGTCGAAGTTCGCACCAACGGCGAAGTGCCCGGTGACCTAGATGCCCTTGCCGAAGCCCTCCGAGGACGAGCGATTGACGGCTTCGTATCTGGAGCCCTCCGCTCCGACTATCAGAAATCAAGGCTCGAGCGCATGGCAGAGGAATTAGGGATCGTGAGTTGGACGCCCCTGTGGCACCAATCGGGACATGAGCATCTCAGGGGGATGATTGAACACGGTTTTGAAATCATGATCACCGGTGTCTCGGCAGAGGGTTTGACCGAGGCGTGGTTAGGCCGTATCTTGACCAAAGAATCGTTCGTGGAACTTGCAGCGCTGGCAAACAAGCATCGATTCCACGTGGAAGGCGAGGGCGGCGAGTACGAAACACTCGTGGTCGGCGGCCCACACATGGACCAGCGGCTCTCGGTGGAGGGCACCGTCCATTGGGACGGGGTTCGAGGGCATTACGCCATTCATTGAACGGCTTGGCGTGCAAGCGCGACGCACTCGTCAACAATTTCGCCTGCAACACCCACGTGATTCATGGGATCAAACATGGCCTCGAGTTCTTCAGCCGAAAAGGCGGCCGAGATGGCGGGCGTACGACTGCAAACATCGATCAGTTCCTCACCGTTCGCAAGAGCTGTGAAGGAAGCTTCTCGAAGAACTTCGTGGGCTTCATCGCGAGGTACGCCGTGATCGACCAGTTCAATCATGACTTTCTCAGCCATCACGAGTCCCTTCTGAGCGTGAATGTTCGCCAAGCATCGGTCTTTGTCGACCCACATGTTGGTCAAAACATCAGCGGTTTTGGCCATCACGTCTTCGGCAAGGGTTGAGGCGTGAGACAGCGTGAAGCGTTCGCTGCTGGAGTTGGCGAGGTCTCGCTCGTGCCAGAGCAGTGCGTTTTCGTACGTTGGAATGATGAACGACCTCACAATGCGAGCAAGCCCGGAGGCGTTCTCCGACTTGATGGGGTTCTTCTTGTGCGCCATGGTTGAAGACCCCACTTGCTTCTTGACATCAAACCCTTCACCGGCCTCGGCCAATTCAGAACGCTGCAGGTTTCGAATTTCCTGTAGTACCTTTTCACAGGTGGTCGCAACGTTGGCAAGCCACGACATGTACTCCACGTAGCGATCTCGGCCAACCACTTGGGTGGTCGCCAACGGAACGCCAAGACCAAGGTGGGTCATGATGAGGCGTTGAAGTTCACGTGCGTGTTCCCCTTGTGCTGCTCCTGTTCCAACCGCCCCGAGGAATTTGCCCACGGCCACGCGAGGTGCAGCCTCGTCGAGTCGAATCAGTTGGCGGCGAAGTTCGTCAAGCCAAACCGCAGCCTTGAGCCCAAACGTGATGGGGACAGCAGCCTGTCCGTGCGTCCGGCCAAGCATCACGGTGTCTCGCTCCCGCTCCGCAACATCAGCACAAACGGCGATCAGGTGACAAAGCTGCTTTCGCAGCAGGACGATGCTGTCTCGCAGTTGCAAGCCGACGGCTGTGTCGACGATGTCGTTGGAGGTTGCGCCCAGGTGAATGCACCATCCGGCCTCACCAGCCGCCTCAGCCATGGCCTTGGTCAAGGCCATGATGTCATGTCGAGTTTCAGCTTCAATTTCGCTGACACGTTCTTTGGTGACGGATTCCGGATTCGCAATCGCAGCCACGGCGTTGTAGTCCTCTTCCGTCACACGACCGAGTTGCCAATGCGCCCAAATCAGGGCGCGTTCTACTTCCAGTTGGCGCTCGTGTCGACCGAGCTCGGACCAAATGCGTTTGAAATCCTCGCAACCGTACCGATAATCAAGTGGACAAAAGGCCATGCTCTAAGGCATACGGCTCGCTTCATCAATCTTCCCACTCGTGTTCATGAGGACGGGTTTTGAGGTGTGCTGGCATCTTCACCGATCGCATCCACGGGCGCCATCACGTTTCGTATCAATACGATGGCAAAGATGGATGAAACGCCGAACGAGAGGCCGACCCATGACGACATGTTGTACCACATCAGTGCAACACCCCCCAGTGAGGCATAGGAAACCACCTGGCACAGAGCAGATGCAAGATCGAGTTTCCGCATCCGTTCGGGGGGGAGATGTGGTTCGTGTTCGAGGACAAAGGTGTAGATCAGGAAATAGATCGCCTGAAACGGCAAAGCCGCTGCAATGATGGCGAGCGCAAGTTCGCGAACATTGTCCGGTGATTTGGCCTGTTCAATTCCCTGAAAGAGCAACAATGCCGTGTTGGTTCCAAGCAACGCCGCCATGATGGTCCATCGTTTGTCTTGTGAAGAGGTTCTGCTCTCAACGTTGACCGAACCATCACTCATGAGGTGCAGAGTTGCTGACGGAGTGTTTGATGTTTCCCGTCATCCTTTGGCCAAGAATACGAATTCAGCCAAGGAGTCGAATCACCGTGCCGGTGATGGCAGCCACGATCAAAAGAAGCACCATCATCGCAACGGGTCCATACTGATTTTTGTCATCAAGAGCGGTGCCAAAGAGGCCGTCTCGAGTGATGGCTTCGGCAAAACTTCCAGCTTCCTCAAACTGTGGAGGCTCCCTTCGCGGGATGCGCTCGCCCTCTCGGACTTCGCCACTCATGGCTCTACGAGCAGGATGAGGGTCATAGCCCTTGCGAAGGTGGGTGTGCCGCAACCCTCATTCACTGATGCCATTATCTCCCACCCATGGAGCGGTACGACTTCTGTTTGGCAGGTGAACGGATTCACCTTGCGATTGAGGGTAGCACAGGTGGGACATCACTCGGTCTTCATCTCGCTGCTGACGTGATCAACGGCGGCCAGCGTGTCCTGTGGGCTTCGGTTGAAATGCCAGATCCAGCGCGGTTTTCCCAACTTTTTCAACATCTTTCCCTGGTCGAGAGCTCACGATTTCACGCTATGAACTTTGGAGGACGTTTTGACCGAGCCATCGATGCACTCCTCGAGGCAGCCACGTCCTTGCCCAGTGTAGGCTTGGTCGTGATGGACGACTGGTGCCCTGGAAGTGGCCGAATTCCATCAGACCGACTCGAACACATTCAGCGTGTCGCTGATGAATGCCCTGAGCACATCACCGTCCTCCTGATTTCGAAAGGAAGCGTGGATGCCAGCGGAGCCACCGATGACCCCATCGTTGCCAGAGGTGCCGAAGCCATGGTTGGAAAAGGCTTCACCGTTTGGCGAATGTGGCGAGGAAAAAACGGACCGCAACGCGTGCTTGACCGAGCAGGTGACCGTGTATCGCTGACCATCGAGAATTCAGGCTTCATCGGCTGAATCTTCGTCCTCGCCGAGGAGTTTGGCCATTTCTTCAAGCGCATCCTCGTCCGGTTCGTCAAATTGCTGTGGGTTTCGTGCTCCGCCTTCGAGTTCGTCGTCGCCAGCAACTTTCGGCGCATTGGACGCCAACATAGCCGACCGGTTTGACTTGGCTCGCTGCGTGATAAACCACACCATTCCAAGCAAGGTGAGCCCTGCAACAGCATAGGCGAGGTTCATCTGCGTCTCCGGCTCCATAGCCGTGTCTTGTGATGCGTTGTTCTTCATCGTTTTGCAGATTGGCCCGTGCTCAGTGGGATTCATCCCATACCAGTGGACGGGCGAGATGACGCCGGGCGCTGGCCGGAGGTTCGACCCAGGATTCGTAAGGCGGATGGGCCTCAACGTCAACCCAAGCGTCCTCCGAGCGAAGCTTGCACTTCGGACAACGAAGCCCCTGATTTGTGCCCATGCTTTTCATGCGAACATCACATACGGGGCAACATGGTCGCTGGCGGGCCCGAGGAACCCATGTCTCCACTTTCAGCCGCTCCGCATGAACCACACCGTCGACATCTGTGAGGCCAGCGACTGAGATTTCATCACCAGGCATGAGCCAACGAGCAAGAGCGTTGACCGGACCCCCTTCGGCATAGGCACGGACAGAGACATCCCCGCACAGCACCGTAGCGTGTTTGCGGGTCGGATGAACCTCAACTCGTTCAACCGTTAAGGTCAATTCAGGACCCAAATGGTCGCCGCTGGCTTGATTGGTCTGAAACACTCGCCATCGGTCCACCTGTTCGGTTCCACTGCTCTCGAGCAAACGTTGGCAACCACGTTCGGCGGTTTCAAGCGAGGTCGCTCGCAGACCAAACAGCACCGGCGATTTTCCACGAGGCGCAATGAGGCTTGTCCCCTTACGAGGGTCGCGAGACAGGAAGGTATCCGGCCACGCATCCACCACATCAAGGGAGGCATCATCCACATGGCGGGGACGGTGTTCTTCACCTTTGAGTCGCCAGGCAATGGCTTCCCACGTGCAGTCCAAAGCGGGCCACGCTACGGCCGCTGTCGCTCCGATTCGCCCATGACCTCCCCAAGCCCGGGTTGGTTCAGGGAGGCTGTCGATGGGAACGTGGGACCGTACCGCATCAAAGTACACCGACGGTGGGGGTTGTTGGTCAAACCAAACCATCCCGGGACTGGCAGGAAACTGATCACGGTCGGAAACCAACGAAGACTCCATCTTCCCACGAAGCGGGGCGAGATGTTCGGCCCACCAGGCGTCCAAATGACCGAGCAAGCCATCGACGTCGTTTGTATGAATCTCAACCGCAAGGGCTGCATTTCCACGCGTTCGCCGCTGTGCGAACGGCCAAAGCCTCACGAGCCGAGGAACCCCCGTTGATGCGCCGACCGGCAGATGGCGAAGCAAGGTGTCGAACACCTCGGTGGTACACCCACCTGCCAACGAGTCCGTATCGTCGAGTCCCAACCACCCCATGCCATCACCTAAGATTGGAAACCATCACCTGGGTCGTCCTCGTCGATCAAACGCGGACCCGCAGCCTGCAAACCAACGGCGGCATGAACCCGAAAGAGCCGAGCACCAAATGCCCATCCGGCACCCATGTCAGACCGACGATCGCCGACCATGAGGTCCAAAGGATGAGGAGCCAATGGTGAAGCTCCCCACCAGTCAACTTGGGGATGTTCGATGGGACAGAGAACAGGGCGCCAATCAACATCACATGCGGACTCTTCTCGAAGAAGACGATGACCCAAAAAGAGCATGCCCGGCGATGGTTTTCGGCAAGGACACCGGTCCTCGAACCGATGTGGACATGTCAAAAACAGGTCGATATGAGCCATGGTATCCTCCGAAAGAAGCAAGGCTTGCAAGGCTTCGTGGATGGACTGCAAGGTATCGGGCCCCCAAAGACCCCGTGAAATTGGCGATTGGTTGGTGACCACACACACAAGGTAGCCTGCTCGGTTGAGGTCACCAATCACTTTTGCTGCCCCATCGAGCAAATGGACTTCTTCCGGCCCGTTGACGTACCCCGGTTTGCCCTTGTTGATGACGCCGTCCCTGTCCAAGAACGCAATGGGCATGCGGTCATGCACACCATCCCGTGGCGGACCGGTCCGCTGGACGTAAGGCCCCTCCATGCAGCGGGGTTGTCAACCCAACTCATGGCCTTTGTTGCGTTGAACAGGTTGATACCCCCGGGCCTGCTGGGTAGGAGCGTGCTCGTTGAGAAGGAGACGGCCACCCTGCTAGGAGCCATCGGTATGTTGCTGCTGGCCGCCTCGTGGTGGTGGAAGGCACGTGATGTTCTCCGCCTCGCACAACTTGGCTGGGTCCTCGTCGGGTTTTACTTTTTCACGCAAGCATGGACCTACATGGACCACGACGACCCCATCCTGACAGTCATGGCTGCAATGACGCTGCCGTTGAGTTGTTGGGCCGCATGGTGGGAAGGACAGGCTGAGGGGCGAAAGAAGGAGGCCATTGTGTGGGCCAGGGGGACGGTGGCATTTGCTGGAGGACCCTACCTGCTGATCGCTTACGTGCCCTACCTCAGCGTCCTCGCCATTTGGTTCGTGGCGTCGCAGTCAGCCATGTTCCTTGGCTTCGCTACGGGAACAGACATCCAAATCGGTACCACCTGGGTCAACGACACCAGCGGACGGGTTGCCTGGGAGGATTGGGATGGAAACCGATGGTTTGCGACCGATTTCACCGGCGAATACGCCTTTCAATCCGAACTTCTGCTCGCCAACGGTGAAGCCATTGGCATTAATTTCGTCCTCGCCTGCACGGCCATCCAATCGATGGTGCTCTTCATCGGAGCCATCGCCGTCTTGGACCTTTCATGGAAAAAGCGAGCACGAGCCTTGCTGCTGATTCTGCCCACCATCCACGTGCTCAACCTGTTCCGAAATGCAGGTCTGATTTGGATGCACATGACCTACACGGAGTGGACCTTTTGGGGCTTGAGTGTCTTTGAATTCGGCCACAGTTATGTCGCCCGTTTTGTGAGTTTGTTTGCCATGTTTTTATTGGCGCTGATCATGTTTGAGATGCTACCGAGCATGCACAGAAACATTCTGGCCTTGACGGGCACAGAACCCAAAAAACGACGTTAGGCAGTGCAGACGCCGGGAGTCGAACCCGGGTGGAGAGGTTGGGAACCTCCCATCATAACCACTAGATCACGTCTGCGGCAGCATCGCTAACCCATCTGAATTCATGAGACCTGTGGTGAGAAAGGATGATGATGCGCAGGCGAGACCTGCACTCATGCACCCCGCCCTCGCCCCCTACACCTTTGCGAGGGGCGACATCACCGTTCGAAATCGGACGGTGCTTGCCGCAATGACCAACAAACAAAGCCACGCCGACGGCACCGTCTCAGCGGATGAAATCAATTGGCTTGAAGCCAGGAGCATCGGTGGATTTGGCATCATCACCACCGCTGCTACCCACGTGCTGGAGCACGGACAGGGCTGGGAGGGTGAATTCGGGACCTGGTCCGACCATCACCTCGATGGGTTGACAGCCATGGCCAACGCCATCACCCGACACGGTGCCATCGGTCTCGCCCAGTTGTTTCACGGCGGTATGCGGGCGCCTAAGGCATTGACGGGGTTGCAACCAAAGTCGGCCTCCGTCAACGAATTGGGACGCGAACTCGGTAGGAGTCGAGCCATGAGCGAGCAGGATGTTCGAGAGGTGATCGATGGATTTGGAGCAGCGGCACGGCGTTGTGAACTAGCCGGATTTCACGGGGTTGAACTCCACGGAGCCCATGGCTACCTTATCGCTCAATTTCTCGGTGCAGGAACAAACCGCAGGACCGATGCATGGGGCGGTTCGCAACAAAAGCGAACGCAACTCCTCGCTGAAATCATATCGGAAGTCCGACGACAGACGGGTCCGAACTTCCTGGTTGGTGTACGTCTATCCCCTGAACTCAAGGCCTGCGGCATGAACCTGGCGGATTCCCTCGAAACACTCCGTCAATGCTCATCCATGGAGCTCGATTTCATTCATGTCTCGTGCTGGGACATTCAAGCCATGGGCGTTCATAAAGGACAGAAAATGCACTACACCACGGTATTTCGAGAGAACCTTCCCGAGCATGTCCCTCTCATCACCACCGGCGGTGTATGGAGCGCCGAGGAAGCAGGAAAGGCGGTGGAACAGGGTGGCGATTTCATCGGTGTTGGGCGAGCGGGCATCGGCCATCCTGACTGGCCGCGATACCTCGGCAATGACGTCCCCGAGCCGTTGCGCCCTCCTTTTAGCGTCAACCATTTGGAAACGGCTGCCTTGAGCCCTACCTTCATCGACTACATGCGTCGTTGGGACGGCTTTGTTGAGGATTGAGCGCCCCTGCCGCGATTCGAACGCGGGTTCCTGGCTCCGGAGGCCGGGGTGATATCCACTACACTACAGGGGCACAACGCCCTCATACTCCACCCGTATGATGTCTTCTGACCTCACGGCTTTGGTTGCCATGTGCTCTCCGGAGTTGGCCGAATCCATATTTGGCTGCTGCCCGTCGGGAATTCGATGGTCTCAACACCGTCCAACATCATGCCCATCAACTCCGGAGAGGGCGCCTGCATGGAGGGCGTCTCCAGCAGTGATTCAACATAGTTGGTTGATGCGTTGGTCAACCCAGATGGTTCAAAGGAGGATTCTACAGCAAACGATGTGTCTGGAAGGGCGACGGCTTCCTTTTGGTACAGGTTGTTGCTGGTCTCGCCATCACCGAAGACCGCCTCGCTCATGGCATCCTGTCCGTCCCACATTCCGTCTTCGGTTGGGGTGCGGGCGGTGCGAAGGAAACCAACGAGCAACCCAGCGAGAATCAGGAAGACCATGCCGGCTGAGGCGTAGATGATGTCGTTTGAGACGCTGGCCACAATGTCTGAGTTGTCACCCACACCGTCGCCGTCCGTGTCTTTGGTTTCGGTCGGATCTTCGGGGAAGGCATCCTGTTCGTCAGGCACACCGTCGCCATCACC
>CAXRAL010000005.1:0-7802 GCA_964228815.1 Candidatus Poseidoniaceae archaeon | reverse complement strand
AGGCCGTGAGCGAAGGTGGCGCGCATGACAACAACCTGCGACGAGCACCTATCAGGCTGAGGGTTTCACCCGAACCGTCCTGAGATGTATCGGCTGGTCAATTCCTCGCGCGGATCGCTGAAAATCTGCTTGGTCTTGCCGAACTCAACCATTCTCCCGAGGTACATGAAGCCGGTGTAGTCGCTCACCCGCTGGGCTTGCGACATGGAGTGGGTGACGATGACGACGGTGAAATGCTCCTTGAGTTCGAGGATAAGTTCCTCAATTTTGGCTGTTGCAATCGGGTCAAGCGCGGAGCACGGCTCATCCATGAGGATCACCTCGGGTTCGACCGCAATGGTCCGAGCGATGCACAGGCGCTGTTGTTGGCCGCCGGAAAGGCTTGTTCCGAGTTCGTGCAGCCGGTCGCTCACCTCGTCCCAAATCGCAGCGCGGCGAAGGGCGGCCTCAACGATGCGGTCCAGCTCGCGTCGGCTCGGGTTGTAGTGCAAACGAACGCCATACGCCACGTTATCGTACACCGATTTTGGGAACGGGTTTGGCTTCTGAAACACCATCCCCACTCTCCTTCGAATGCTCACCAGGTCCGAACCCGCACCTGAAACGCGCGTGTCCTCAAGGTCGATGTCGCCGTCAACCTTGCATATCGGAATCAGGTCGTTCATGCGGTTCAGGCAGCGAAGAAGCGTGGATTTCCCGCATCCAGAGGGGCCGATCAGAGCGGTCACGGCGTTTCGCTCAATCGGCAGGGATACGTTGTAGATGGCTTGGGCGTTACCGTAGCGAAGGTCAAGATCTCGGATCCACATGTGGGCTTCACCGTCGATGACGAGGTCCCGGGTGGAATCAGGCAGGTTTGCGGTGGGGTCGAAGGGCTCGACCGCCTCGTCCTTGGTGGAAGCCTTGGCTTCCTGTTCTGGCGAGGCTTTCTCCTCTGCTTGTTCGACGATCTCCTCGACGCCAGATGACGCGTGGGCATCGAGCATATCACGGATGAGCAGGTGTTCCGCCGAGTCATCGTCACCGTCCACACCGGCCAGTCGCTTGAGCACAAGCATGGCTTCTGCGTACGGAACAAGAGCATCTGTGTCATATTCGGATTCGAGTTGGATCAAACGCTCTGATTCCGCCTCGTGGATTTCTCCGTCAACCTCCACGAGCGCTGCGGCCATGGTCATGAGTTCGGCCACGGTCATCGTGCGGGTTTCTTTTTCTGTCGTCATGTTTTGCTGTACCTCCTGAAGTGTGCACGAAGGAGAATCGCCGTGGAGTTGACGATCACCAAGGTAGCAAGCAGGACAATGGACGCCGCTGCAGCCACCACTTGGAAACCGACCTGAGGCAACCCGGTCCACACGTAGACCTGGACAGGGAGCACGGTGTAGCGCCCACGGTCATTGGAATCGGGGCCTGTAAACTGAGAAGGATCAGCAGAAAGCCATCCACGATCGGCGAACAAGGGCATGTTGGCCACGTGTGCCTCGACGCCGGGAATCCATGCAAACCACGCATCCACGCTTGGAACGACCTCGTACGACACGTAGAACAGTGCATCAGGTTCCGTGAAGACCGACGCCACCGCACCGACAAGGATCAACGGGGCGGCCTCACCCATGATGCGGGACATGGCGAGGATGGTCCCCGTCATCATGCCTGGGAGCGCGTGTGGCAGGACGTGATCTTGGGTCACCTGCCACTTTGTGCACCCAAGACCGAACGCGGCGTTTCGCAATGAAGGCGGCACCGCACGCAGCGCTTCCTGAGAGGAAATCACGATCGTGGGCATCGCCATGGTGGCCATGGTCATTCCCGCGGTCATCACGGTGGCACCAAGGCCGAGACCGGCCCCGCGGGACGTCAGGAACATGGCGAGACCAAACAATCCGAACACGATGGCGGGCACACCGGCGAGGTTGGTGATGAGCGCCTGGATGGTACGTCGCCCTCGGTTGTCCGGTGCGTATTCTTCCAGCCAAATTGCAGCCCCGATGGACAAGGGAATGGCGAAGAGCATCGTGTAGCCCACCACATAGACGCTGCCCCAAAACGCCGCCCGAAGGCCTGCCCGGTAGGGCTCAGAAGAAGGGAAGTCGCTGAACACGAAGGGCAGATTGAGCGCGATCGGGACGGTGGCAAGCCCCACAACGATGACGACCATCGTTCCAAGGATCCACCCGTCCCGGCCTTGAACCACCAGCGACAAGCGGTCCTCCTGGATTCGGGTGGTTCGCGTCAATTGCAGGCCGCCAAGCACGAGACGGCTCAACCCTGAAACCACGAGAATGAGGGCCACCGCGGGAACAATCCACGCGTTGACGAGCACCCACCGGAAGGCGACAAGAGCAACGACGACTTTGAGGACAAAGAGGACGAGGTCTGCGACGCCTTCTGAGGGTGGGGTTTTGAGGTCAGGACGCAATTTGTAGAGGGCTTCAGCGGCGGTAAACACCGAAATGCAACCGAGAAGCACCATGGCCCCACCGATGACAAAGGAGAACGGTCGAACCAGCACGAGATCCGTGGTGAACGTGACCAGGAAGATACGCACACCAAGAAGCAGGAGCGCCAACCGGAACACCAGGGAAATGAACCGAACGCCTGATTCCTTGGTGAAGGAAAACCATGACCAGAGCGAAGGCGAGGTGCGGTCTGGTTCCTCCACGCCAATCGCCAAGAACAGCTGACGCAGGCGAAGCAACGCCCATGCAGGCCTGCGCATGACCACCAAGGTGCACATGAGGGCGAACAGCGATAGCATCGGCACAACCGGAGCCTTCTCGGAGTAGGCGTCGAGGAAGTCTTCGGCCGTGTTCCCCTCAAGGCGGTCCGGTGCAGCACACCGCTTGATCCAGGTGGGTTGGTCGAGCATACGAACCGCCGAGCAAAACGCCTCTGCATCCAATCCTCCGTCCTCGTAGAGGGTCGAGTTTTCGTGATCGATCAGCGAAGTTGCGGTGGCGCAGTCCAAGGCCGCATAGGCAGGATCGTTCGGCTTGTGCCGCTCGCTGCACGTCGATTCTGCCAACGGCGCGATCAGCGCATAGAACTCAGGAATTTCGTCCAGAGCGTCGATCTTTTCGTCGTTCGGATCTGCGGCGTTGAACAGCGCTTTGGCGTTGGTCAACTCGCCTTGTTGGTTGATCAGGTTCGCGATGCCGTCACCGTCGATGTCGCGGTCCAGCACGTCATCGTGAACACCGTCCCCGTTCCCGTCGTTGAGGGCCAACCAAGCGTCGTACTCCATCGGTGTTGACCCGTCGCCGCTGGCATAGAGGCCAACCCCAGGACAGCGTACAGGATCACCCAGCAAGGGGTTGTTGTCGCCGTCCCCGTCGAGGTCCTCATCGCAAGCATCGATGGCCCCATCGCCGTCCAAATCACCCTGACCGACATCGGTAAAGGAGAAGCGGGTCCGAATCAACTGCCCACCTGACGACAGGGCGAAATCCCCGATTTCCATGTACGACGATTCACGTGCGTCCGAGGAAGGACCCTCGGTTTGAGTGAAGGTCACCGTCCAGTTGAACCGGTGTTGCAAGAAAAGCCAGTTTACCGACGATGTGGGCGAGGCGCGCAACTCCAAATGTTCCAGAGGTTGACCGTCAAGGGTGAACCCTCCTTCCTGCAGATCAACGAACGTTGAGCGTGCGCCATCGGGGGTCAGAGCGACCGTCATCACGTCATGCTTGGCGGTCGAGGACACCAAATCAATGCCGTAACCGTCCGGATGCGACACCTCGCTGATGGAATACGAGCCAGAAAGGCCGCTGTTCAAGATGTAAACGGCAGCTTCTGTTTTTGTGCAAAACTCCGGTTCGAAGGCTTCGACGTTCCCGATCGGATCCAAAAGAGCAGCGGGCAACGTGGCGACCTGAACGGGTTCCCAAGCCCCGGACGTTTGATTGTAGGCACTGACTTCTGTGATGTCGGTGAAGGTGTTGGCATCGATCGCGCTCCGGTTGAACCACAGATCACCGTCACCACGGAACAACGGGGGCTCTGCCGTGTAGTGAAGCCACACCTTTCCGTCTTTGTAGGCATCTGTATCCTCAGCGTAATGGCTCAAGACAGCGTCCAGGTACGCGTCGTCCACCACTTCCTTCCAACGCAAACCGTGCCACACGTACGAGGCGTTCCCATCGGTGTCCACCCAATAATCACCCATGCCGGGCGTGGGCGCAGTGTCACGAAGAAACACGGCCATGCGATTTTCTTCGCCGGGGACATAGGCCGCGTATTCGCGTTCGCTGAACATGTTGCCCAGGCGGAAGGTTTCCTTTGGCTTGAACGTCGTCTCAGCTTGGTCCGAAGAGCACAACGCACGTTCCAAATCCTCAGCAAGGTCCCAGCGTTGTTGGCCATCAGCAGCCCTCCATGACCCGTCAGGACCCACGGCCTCGTACTGCGTTTCAACCCAATGTGCTTCGATGGTGACGTTCTCGCGGCTCAAACGTAAGTCGTTGGTCTCGAGCCACGCAGGATCCCATGTCTCGACCTTCCAAGAGAACTGCGTGCTGGCGACGGTTTTGGTCGGGAGACGAATCCCGTCCACTTCGACTTCGTTCTCCGGTGCGTAGGACTCGCCCACGATTCGGCTCATCAGCGTCACGAGAATGAGGCCAGCGACGAGGGCGATGGCGATGAAGGCCACACGACCGACGTTCGCTGCAAGGTATCGTCGGCGGAGGTTTCGCTTCGGGAGCAAAGCGGTGCCGAAGAGCCCTTTGTCTGAAAGGTCCGGCTTGGTGCTCATTCGTACGCCTCCCGGAAGCGGGTCATGATGCGATGACCGACCATGTTCAGCCCAAGCGTGATGAAGAAGAGGTACAGACCGACGGCGAAGAGTGAGAAATACGGCGTGGTCCCGATTGGGAGCTCTCCGCCAATGCGCTGAGCAATGTAGGCCGTCATGGTCTGCGCCGAGCGGAACATGTTGTCAGAAAAGGTGGCCATCGTTCCCACCGACAAGGTCACGGCCATGGTTTCGCCCACCGCACGTGACAGCGCGAGGATGATCGAAGCGAGGATTCCGGACAGTGCCGAAGGCACCGTCACGCGCGCCGTGGTTTCGATCGGTGTGGCGCCCAACGCATACGATGCGTGCCTGAGGGGGTCGGGCACAGCCCGAAGCGCATCCTCAGACAGCGAGGCGATGAGCGGCGTGATCATCACACCAACCACAATGGCACCGTTGAGCGGGTTGAACAATTGTGGTTCTTCTGCAATCCAGCCCCATTCGAGGAACCGGTCACCGACGTCGACGACAATGGGAGCGATGACGATGAACGCGAAGAACCCGTAAACAACGGATGGGATTCCGGCCAGCAGTTCGAGTACGGGCTTGATCAGGTTTGCTGCTCTCGGCGAAGCATATTCCGAGAGATAAATCGCGGTGCCAAGTCCGATGGGGATGGCGATGATCAAGGCGCCGAGGGCGACCTGAAGGGTGGTCTGAAGCAGCGAGTTGACACCCATGTGCAGATCGGCACCCACCGTCACCACGCTGACCGTGCGGACGTCGGTTTTCCACCAAGTTTGAGTCAAAAATTCTCCAAGTGAGCCGTTCACACGTGCAACCATGTCAAAGTAGGCCAGCACGATGGACATGATGGCCGCGACCCACATCAACGCCCGAACATCCCCGTCAATGACCGCGACGGTACGACCACCGACTTGGTTTCTGGTCTCCGTCATCACGGAAGCCAAGGTGAGGAATGAGATGCCAAACGCGATGGCGTGGCCGGTTTGAACCGCATGAATGGGTTGAATAGAGAGCAGCAGAGGGGCAGCGGCAAGAGCGAGCAAGGTCCTCGACACCTGTCGTTCCAAGGCGTACAGGGCAACGACGAGCAACAGGAACACCGTCATGAGCATGAGAAGTACGTTGGTCGGCAGAGGAATCAGCAACGCCACCACGGAAATCGCCGTGGCAAGACCTGCCCCCGCTCGGATGGGGCCTGTGCTCATCTCGATGGCGTCCACCGACATGCGGTGGAGCCAGGTCGGGGCGAAGACGGCCAGTGCGAGCATGGCGAAGGTCAACACGGCCAACAGGATGCCGACACCATCCACTTGTGGCGTGTAGGGGTCCTTGTCGTACTGGTTGGGCAGACCGTCGTTGTCGATGTCTGGATCCACGGTGTTCGCGATGCCGTCGCCGTCAATGTCCCCGTCCAGGTAAGCACCGGTCCCGTCCACGTCTTTGTTGCCAATGCCGTCCTGATCGATGTCGGTTTGGGCGACCTCACTGTTGGACCAAATGGTGACCCACCACGACCGCGCCAGGTCCTCGTTCTGCTGGTGCAGGATCAGTGCCGGCTCATTGTCGGCGATGAGGCTCAAGGGCACAGTAGGCCGTTCCTCATCCCAATCCTCGGGATGAGTTTCGAAATAGGCCTGCAAGTAAGTCCTCGATTCATCGCTGTTCAGCGCAGGACCGGCAACGCCGTCGAAGACGCTCGGGACGTCATCGACATCGTCCGAATACGTCCCTGAGTCCGCGTCCCAACCATAGGTGGAAATGAAGGGGTCTGACAGCTCGATGGTGGCGTTCATGTCCCAGTCCACAATGCAAAACCGGTTCAGCCAAAGTGGATCGCTGAGTTTGCCGTCGTCATAGATGGCGCCCTGCTTGATGCTGACCTTAACGTCCTCGCTCCAGTCCTGAGGGGGGGTGAAATCGTCTGCACCACATCCGAAGCCCTTGTAGAACTTCGAGCCGGACTCCGCCAACACGAAGATGATGCCAGCGGTGATCATGATGACGGTCACCGCGAGCGCGAAGAGGACGGCCTCTGGGGCCTTGTCTTCCACCCGGGTGCGCCAGTTCATCCGCTCACCCAGTCTCTGCTCCCAAGCAGACCCCCTGTCGGTGTTCTCTATACTCTAAAGAGAATATAGAGGCGCATCCGTAGTGGGCCGCCGGCCCGAAGGCCGACGACCCTTGGTCTGCCGAGGGTGTTGTTGGGAAGGACCGATTAGTAGGTCCCCTCAGCAAGAACGCGGCGGTGCATCTCCTGCCAGGTGGCGTCGTCGAGTGGGACGTAACCAACTTCGGAGATCACAGCGCTGCCGTCACCGGAGAACGCCCACAGCAAGAAGCCGGAAACCGTGTCCCAGTTGCCGTTGTTGACGTTCATGAAGATCGGACGAGCGAGCGGCGTGTAGGTGCCGCCGGACACCGTAGCAGGCGAGGGCGCGACAGCGTCCTCGGGGGCATCGGCGATGCCGTGGGTGTGGTTGTCCGACACCGCGATGGCGGTGAGGATCGCCTGGTTCTCTTGGTAGTACGCGTAGCCGAAGTACCCAATCGCGTTCTCGTCGCCGGTCAAGGCCGTCACGAGGACGTTGTCGTCCGCGCTCTGCTCGCCGCTGGCGAAGGCACCGTGTTCGTGCATGATGGCTTCGTAAAAGTACTCGTAGGTGCCAGAATCGGCGTCGGGGTAGGCCAGCGTGATCGCGCTGTCGGCGCAGTTCGCGGAGAGGTCGGACCACTCGCGCACGCCGTCCTGGTCGTCGTTGGGAGCGATGCTCGAAACGTCGAGGCCTTGAGCGGAGAGCTCAGCGGAGGTGTTCGCCGAGAAGACCCAGCGGAGTTGTGCAGCGGAAAGACCGCCAAGTCCACTGATGCACTGGTCAGCAGCACCGCCCTGCTTCACGACGACGCTGAGGCCGTCGAAAGCCACGACGAGTTGCGTCACGGTGATCGAGGTGTCGCCCTTCAGGCAGGAGTACTGTCCGTTGTCACCCATGGTGGCCTCGGTGCTCTTCCAGCCGCGGGACATGTCGCCGATGTCGACCGG
>CAXRAL010000004.1:0-22351 GCA_964228815.1 Candidatus Poseidoniaceae archaeon | reverse complement strand
GGCGACCGACAAGGCGAGGCGTATTCACTGAACAACCTCGGAATCGTCGCAAGAAATCGAGGCGACCTTGATGAGGCGGAACGATTGTACCGAGACAGTCTGGCCATCAAGAAAGAGATTGGCAACCGACAAGGCGAGGCGAATTCACTGAACAACCTCGGACTCATCGCAGAAACCCGAGGCGACCTTGATGAGGCGGAACGTTTGCACCGAGAGAGTCTGGCCATCGAGAGAGGAATTGGCAACCGACAATGCGAAGCGACTTCACTGAACAACCTCGGACTCATCGCAGAAAAAAGAGGGGATCATGAGATTGCCCAACAATTCTTTGACGATGCAGAGGAGATTCTCGCTGAACTTAACCTTCAAAATGATGAAGACTGATATACCGAATTCTGAGTAGAATGATTCAGAATTGTGGGTCTGGTGTCTGTGGGATGCTCGTACCGGGATTTGAACCCGGGTCGAAGGAATGAGAGTCCTTCATGATGGGCCACTACACTATACGAGCGTGGTAGGCTGACGGACCGGCCTTTCCTATTTAGCCATCACGCCACGCCTCGGTGTGGGGCGATTTCGTCAGGTTTCGTTTCACTTTAAGTGAAAATAAAAAGTGAAAAACGGGGTATGTCGTTGGATTGCTTCGTTCTCTTCAACCTGCACCCTCTTTCGTCGCTTCATATACCACCGCCAATGAATGTGATCCATGGAAGAACAGAACCTCTCCCAAAACCTTCGCTTTGCAGACATGACGGCCACGTCAACCCGGGTCAGCATCCCCGCCTGGGCCAAGAACAGCCAGACCACCCTTGCCTACGGAACGGGCCGCCTCCCCACGCACGCTCGTCAAATCGGCTGGCAGCCCGTGGCCGGTGTGGGGGCAGCCCCTGCGCCATCCCACCTCTCCTCCAGCATGCAATCGCTGCGCCGCCGCATCGTGCGAGGTGAGGCCTGATGAGCCGTACGCAACGCCTTCGAGGCGAGATCCTCTCCTTCCTGACCGAAGTGGGTGAGGCCAACACCACGGCCATTCTCGACCACGTCAACCGCCGCTTCCGATGGGGCGCCACGATGAACCAGCTCGGCAACGTGCTGGCCCGTGACCGTCGCTTCATCAAGGTCGGCTTCGACGAAGGCACCGACATCGGCGGGTTTCGCATGCGGGTCTGTGTTTGGTCCATGGCGACCGCTTGAGGCCAAGCAATCAAGAATCGGAAGTCCCACGCCCCAACCATGGCAGGGAGCCTCGGTGCGTACATCGCCTTGATGCGCCCGAAGAACCTCGTTCTTGCCGGGGCGACGGTGCCGCTCGGCGCTTATTTCGCCCTGATGGATGCTGCCGACCCGTTTCCCGTCGTCGCCGTCGCCCTTCACACGCTGGCCGTCGTGCTGTTCACGGGTGCTGGCAACGCCATGAACGACATCAAGGATGCTGAGATCGACAAGACCGCCCATCCCATGCGGCCGCTTCCCTCCGGTCAGCTGTCAATCCAGCAGGCCACTCGCTTCACCTCGTTGCTGTGGACCCTCAGCGTCGCGGGCCACATTGGCGGATTGTTGGCGGTCGAAGCAACGGTAAGCACCTACTTGCCTACCGTCCTCATCTACATCTTGGCCGTGGTGCTCATGGTCACCTACGACCACGGACCCGCCACCAAAAATCGTGGGTTGTCCGGCAACATCGTCATTTCCCTGCTGGTCGGTGCCGTCATCCTCTACGGTGCATCAGCCGTCGGCGGGTTTTCACAACCTGTGATTTGGTGGATCTTCGGCGTGGTCTTCCTGACCAACCTCGCCCGTGAAATGGTGAAGGACTGCATGGACATGGAAGCGGATGAAGGCAGTCGCCAAACCCTCCCCATGACCTACGGCAAGGAAAAGGTTCGAATGGCCGCTTACGTCGTTATCATGGGTGCTCTTGTGTGCCTCTACGTTCCCTTTTGGAAGGGTCCGTTCCAGTTCGGCCAAATCGCCTTGCAGATCCCTGCCATTCTGACGCTCATCACCCTTAACGGGCCGATGGTTCAGGGCAAGGACGCCCTCGTGGCAGGTCGCATTCGTATGGCCATGTTGCTTGGCCTTGTGAGTTTCATCGTGGCCAGCGTGCTTTGAGTCACTCGAGGCCCATGAATTCGCCCATGGCGTCCCAAGCTCCCTGATTGATCAGGTAGGTCATCAGCGACATCTGGGCCCACATGCGATTCTCGGCTTGGTCGAAGACGATGCTCTGTTCGTGGTCCATGACCCAGTCCGTCACTTCTTCGCCTCGGTGCGCTGGAAGGCAGTGCATGAAGGACCACGCGTCGTCCATGTGGGCCACCATGGCTTCGTTGACCTGGTAGCCATCAAAAGCGGCCATCTTGTCCTTGAGGTGTTCCTCACCCATCGAGATGAACACGTCGGTGTAAACCACGTGCGCACCGGAGACGGCCTCCATCGGGTCGGTCGTGTGCATCACGCTGCTCCCGTTGGCTTTGGCGAGGGCTTTGGTTCGCTCAACGACGTCTTCGGCCGGCTCGTAGCCTTTGGGACAGGCGTAGCGAACATCGATGCCGAGCATGGCACAGGCCAGCATGAGGTCGTGCAGGACGTTGTTTCCATCGCCCACCCAAGCCACCGTGAGGTCTTCGGTATCGTCGTGGTGTTCCATGACGGTCATGAGATCAGCGGCTGCCTGGCAGGGGTGGTGCTTGGCAGAAAGGGCATTGATGACGGGCACTTCAGCGTGTTCGGCGAGGGCGGATACGTCTTCGTGGCCAAAGCAACGGTAGGTGATGCCACCCAAGAACCGAGACAGCACTTGCGCCGTGTCGCCAATGGTTTCGGAGGTTCCGAGTTGGATGTCGTTTTTCAGGAGCGTCAGCGCACTGCCCCCGAGGCGTTGGATGCCAACCTCAAAGGAAACCCGGGTCCGAGTGGACGGCTTCTCGTAGATGGAACCGATGGCCAGCGTGTCGAGCGGGAGGAAGTTGAGCGCCACTTCGTCGCCTTGTTTCCACAATCGCTTGAACTCAATGGCCCACTTGAGAATGCGTTCAAAATCGTCGTTCACATCGTCGATGGCGAGAAGGTGTTGCACCATGCTGTTTCCACCGCTAGGCGGCTTCTAAGCGTTGTGCGGTCAGTTCTTTTCGTGCTCGATGTCGGCAGCAAACCCGTCCCGTGCATCGCTCATGCCACCAAACAAGGCTTGTGCGAAGGTCAGAATGTCAGCGAGGCCTTCTTCGAGTTCCGAGGACAGCGGGGTCAAACCGGGAGCTTGAGAAAATTCCTGCATCATACGAAGTTGGTTGATGGCAAATTCCGTTCGCTGGCCGCCGGCTTCGTCGTAGAGGGCGAGCTCAAGGATCTCAAGTCGCTCCGACCACTCCAAGATTTGCTCAAGGTCGTCAGGGTCCAGCAGGTCGGCTTTGGAAAGGAAGTTCTTGGTGGGCAAGCCGAGTCGGAATTCCACACTGGAGGACAACAACATTTGCGAGACACAACCCGAGGGCGACCGAGAGAGCATGGGGTCAAACAGGTAAATGATGGCGGATTGCTCTCTACCCAAGGTTTCGATAAGGTGGTTGCTGGCTTCCCGGAACGCAAAGAGTTCCACTTGACCGGGGGTGTCGACAATCATCATCTCGCCGGACAAGGTGTGGAGTTGGTCGGCCACTTCACCTGCTTGGGCAGCCAAGAGGTCGGCGGCGAGGATTTGAGCGCCGTTGGGCCCCAAGTCGTACTCGTCCATCACTTCGGTCAGCGAGATCAAATCTCTGACGTCAAATTCGGCGTCGTAGTGGACGCGCTCGGCTCCCGGGTCAAGGTTGACAGCGATGACTTCGGTTTCGAGAAAACGGGACCAGCGTTGGAACGAGGTGACCAATGACGATTTTCCGGCGCCTGCGGTTCCAACCACAAACAGCACCGGGGGAGAACTGTTGTCCATACCGACCATGAAAACCCGTTCAACCGACCCTACATGAAACCTCCTTTCCACGCACTGCCGTGGTGGGTTTTCGACCAAACCTTCCAAACGCACCCGTGGAGAATGGTTATGTGCTCATCATGCATCCAACAATCCGTCGCACCGTAGCGACGCTGAGGAATTGACGATGAGCGACGAGAAACCCCCCATGCCACCCGGGATGCCACCCATGCCACCCATGCCACCCATGCCACCCGGCGAAGCACCCCCTGCTCCACCCGGGATGCCTCCCATGCCACCCATGCCGCCCGGCGATGCTCCGCCTGCGCCTCCCGGTATGCCGCCCATGCCCCCAATGCCTGACGCAGCGCCTCCCGCTCCTCCCGGTATGCCGCCCATGCCTCCGATGCCTGATGCAGCGCCTCCTGCTCCTCCGGAGATGCCGCCCATGCCGCCGATGCCAGACGCCGCACCCCCTGCTCCTCCCGAGATGCCGCCCATGCCTCCGATGCCTGATGCAGCGCCTCCAGCTCCTCTCGGGATGCCACCCATGCCGCCCATGCCGGATGCTCCCGCTGCTGACCCGCTGATGGACCCACTGGCTGCACCACCTGCACCTCCCGAGATGCCACCCATGCCCGAGGCGCCTGCAGCTGACCCGTTGATGGACCCGCTGGCTGCACCGCCTGCGCCACCCATGCCTCCGATGCCCGAGGCACCTGCGGCTGACCCACTCATGGACCCGCTGGCTGCACCGCCCGCGCCGCCCATGCCACCCATGCCCGAGGCCCCTGCGGCTGATCCGCTGATGGACCCGCTGGCTGCACCACCTGCGCCACCGGAGATGCCTCCAATGCCTGAGGCACCTGCTGCCGATCCACTCGCTGCTCTTTCGCTCGACCCACCCGCCGATGCACCAGCTGACACCGTTGTCGCCGACTTGACCGGCGAACAAGCAGGCGCCACCATCCGCAGCCGAGCCGAGGTCGAAGCCGTTCCCGGCGACAAACTCGAAGGAACGCTCCACGAGGTGGAGACCACGACGCTCAACGCTGATGGAAACATCATCAAGCAGAACGTGAAGGGTACGCTGACGGTCAACAACCCTTCGGCTGATGACCGAATCTACGACATCGACGTGTTGCTCGACAACATCGACTCCACCGACATCGGTGGCGAGCATGTCTCCGTGGACGAACTCGAGCCCTCGAAGAACCACACCATGTCCTACAAGGTCAACGGCAAGCAGATGATGACGCTCCGTGAACGCCTTGACACCAACCCCTCCCGCTCTCAAGAGCGGTCCATGTCGGTGGCCATCAGTGAAGACCCTGGTGCCATTGCTTTGGAGTTGGAAGTGGAGAACCTCGCCACCGTGGACCTCCACGATGTGGTCGTCACCCGTCCGCTCGCATCGGAGATGAACTTCGAGATGGCCGGTGGCGCTGAACTTGACGACGGTACCATCACCTGGACCGTTGGTCGCTTGGCGGCCGGTGAGAAGCAAACCATCGCGCTGGAAGGCACCATCGCCGTGTCTTCCACCAAGGCCATCAAGGCCGGAAAGGCAACGGCAACTTACCGTGCCGACGCCACCGTGTCCAGCATGGCCTTCCGTGAACTCGATGCCTTCTGCCGTGGCTTCACCTACATGCGAGTTCGAGAAGATGAGCGCCCCGACAACTGGATTTGTCAGGCCATCTTTGAGAACCGCTCGTCCTTCGCCGTCGACTTGACCAAACTTCAGGTCAGCATGAAGGGAAGCGACGACCTCCTGTTTGACATCCACGATGTTGATCAGGACGTCACGCCCAACGGCAAGTGGGAATCCGAAGAGCGCACCGTCATGGCGCAATCCGAGCCTGACTTCACCTACCAGCTCTCCTACACCGTGCTACCCAAGGCCATGCAAACCGCTGAGGGTACCATGACCCTCGAAGAGAAGAAACTCGAAGTGTTGGAGGCCGACGTTGAGAAGTCCTACTCCACGGGTAGCCTCCGCTCCTATCGGTCGCAGAAAGTCCAGGCAACCATGACCCTCGTCAACAAGGGTTCATCGACGATTAATCTCATGCGCATCACCGACGACATCCCCGGTATCTTCGAAGCACCCTCGCCCGAGCAGATGACCATCAAGATCGACGGCAAGGCCATCGACGACGACCAGTACAAAGCCGAGATTTCGGAAGGCATCACCATCGAGAAGGAGCACCGCTCCCCTGACGGTCAAGGCCACACCATGATGCTGACCGTCGGTACTCGCGGCCCCATTGGTCTGAAGCCCGGTAAGAAGATCGAGATCACCTACCCGCTGACCGCTCCTGACCCTTCGCCGGGCAATGAGCGTGTCGACGCACCTGCCCGTGTTGAATTCAGTGCCGAGCGCTTTGGTCCCATTTGCTCCCGGGAACCATCCGAAACGCCGAGCATCAAGGTTGTTCACAACCGCCGCAACTTCAGCGCCGGCAAGCAGGCCATCCCGCTGGGCGGAAAGGGCCGCTACGAAGTGCTGATTTTGTTCGAGAACAACGGCGACACTGCGTTGAGCGACCTCTACATCAACGACGTGCTCCCGCCCCAGTTTGAAATCAAGGATTGGGAGTTGAAGAACGCCAGTGGCAAGCGAGACGACGTCACCATGACCTCTGAAGACGGCGAAGGCGGTCTTCACATCGTGTGGCACGTGCCCAAGGTCGAGAAGGGCGAGCGCCTCGAAGTCTCCTTTGACATCAAGGGATCGGGCGAAGTTGACGCTGAGGCGCTGAACCGCTTCCACGGCGTCCACTTCGGTGATGAAATCGAATCCGATGACCTCCCCGCTGTCGAAGAAGAGGCACCTGCTGAGGCAGAGGCCGCCGAAGCCCCTGAAGCAGAAGCAGCCGAGGCTGACGAGGCCGCCGATGAAGGTCCCAAGATGAAGTTCCGTGAGGACATGCTGCTCCGTGTCATGGAAGCTGCCGGCATTGATGTCGGTCACCGTGATGCATTCGTGGCCTTCGCTGCGGATTACGATCACGACGACAACGGCTACCTCAAGAAGGCTGAACTTGAAGACGCTGCCAAGGCGTGGAACGAAGCCAACGGTGAGGGTGGAGAAGAAGCGACCGATGAGGCTGCTGAAGAATCACCCGAAGAGGCACCTGCTGAAGACACCCCTGCCGAAGAGGCTGAGGCTGTTGGAGAGAAAGCCTGCCCCATCTGCGGTACGATGAACGCTACTGACAACGACAAGTGCATGGCGTGCGATTACGACTTCACCCAATGAAGCTGGTCGACCCGGCATCGCTCAACGGCGATGATGACAAATGGTTCAGCGAGAGCAGGGTGTTCCTCGAACCTTTCATGCAGGTAGGACCCATTGCGGCCATTCCTCATGCTCGGGTGAACGGCTGACGATGACGATGACCGGGCGCTTGAGTCCCATGAGCACGTCATTGAGGGGTCGAACGGTGGACGGCGGGATCACGCCGTCTCGAAGATCAACAGCCAGCCAAGCTTTCGGATACTGGTCAGCCCAAGCGTTCAACTCGGCTTCGATGCCGCTGGGTGGGACGCCCTGACGAACGCTGGCGATGAAACCCCATCCTTCCGGGCACTTTCGGTCGGCGTCCGTCCAAAAGAAGACCTTTGGAAGCGCTGGAAGACGGGCCATTTGTTCAATGGCTTCCATTTCGGTGGCGCACACCGGTTGACCCGGCATGGGCATCGGTAGTGGGTAGCGCCAAGTCGGAGACACATCGAGTGGCTCTTTCTGGCGCATGGTGTACCGTAGGTGCCGGTGGGTTTGAACTTCACGGATGCTCGTGCAGACCGGCAAATCTCGCCGTTGGGTATGCTAACCTTCATGCCCTACCGTTGTCGCCTTTGATGCATGGCCAACGGTTCATCGCCTCCACCGCCACCTCCCCCGGGCGGTTCCATGTTCGTGATGCTGATGTTCATGATCCTGATGACCGTGCTCATCATGACCCCATCCATTCGAACGTCGCTGGGAACCACGGCTGATCCGATCCTTTCACCGCTGCTACCAGAGGAGTCGTTTTTCGTCATCACGGTGATGATTTTGGGAATTTTCTCCATGACACTCAACACGGTGATTCGAAACTTCTTCGTTGATCCCATGGACCAGGCCCACATCGGTCACCGCCAAGGTCAGGTGCGGCAGATGATGAACGAGGCACGGATGTCTCGCGACCCCATCCTTCAGGAAAAGGCCATGACGCTTCAGCAGCAAATGATGCCCGAGCAACTGGAGGTCCAAATGGGCGCCATGAAGCCGATGATGTTCACCATGATTTTCATCATCGGTATCTTTGCCTGGCTGACCACCAAGGTCGAGACCTTCCGTGTTGACTACGTTTCACTTCCATGGGCGCCAGAGTGGCACCTCCTCGACGGTCGATTCCTGTTCTTCCCCGCATGGATTTGCTGCTACATCTGCATGAGCGCAGCCTACGGCCGTGCCCTTGACCGCCACATCAAGCTCGCTCGCTACAAGTCGCACCCGCTGGTCGTTGCTGGTGAAGTGCTCAAGGAACCGCTGCTTCATTTGGTGGCCACCAAACCCGCCGCAACCTCCAACCAAGCCAAGAAACGCCAACAGCGTTCCAAGCGCAGCCAACAACAACGCAAACGCAACGCCTCTGCCTCCAAACCCGCCTCCTCCGAATCATCGGGCGGTGGCGGATTGATGACGGGCATCGCCCTTGAATGCCCCGAATGTCAGAGCGATGTCATTACGCATGACGGGCCAAGAACGAAACGGTGCAACATCTGCTTCCATGAATGGGTGTTGTGAGCATGGTCAACGTGACCGTCTCTGGCCACCCGGGCAGCGGCACCAGCACGCTGGTTCGCGGGTTGGTGAACCGATTTGGTTGGACCAGCCTCAACGGTGGCGATGTGTTCCGTGAGGAAGCCAAACGACGTGGCATGTCGCTGGGGGACTTTGGCGAATTGTGCAAGAACGAGTTGGACGTCGACCGCTCGCTCGATGAACTGCTTCGCCAGCGCATGCAAGGTCCTGATGCAGCGAACATTGTGGAATCCCGTCTTGCCGGCTGGTGGGCTTATCGCCTCGAACTCCCCTGCCTCCGCATTTGGTTGGATGTCAGCGACGAGGAACGTGCTCGCCGAGTTTCAGAGCGTGAGGGGCTGGCTTTTGAGAACGCGCTTGAAGCCAACCGCGCGAGGGCGGCTGTTGATGGTGAGCGGTTCATGTTGCTCTACGACTTGGTGCCCGAGGACCCTGAGCCCTACACTCATGTGCTGGACGCTACAACCCTCAATGCAACTCAAATACTCGACCATGTCGTCGCTTTGTTGGAGGAAGCGCCATGACCGTGCACGTTCTTGATGAATCGCCCACCACGGACGCTGCCTTCGGGACAGCTCCTGACGACCGAACGTTGGAACAACGGTTGGCTTCTGGCTTCATCCTTGTCGACAAGCCGGCGGGCCCAACCTCCCACCAATTGGCGGCATGGGCCCGTGATTTGTTGGGCCTCGAGCGCCTTGGCCATGGTGGGACCCTCGATCCCTTTGCGACGGGTGTCCTCCCGCTCATGACGGGTCGATGCATGAAAATCACCAACAAGATTCTGAAGCATCAAAAGACCTACATCGCCGTCTTCCGATTTCGGACCATGCCCGATATCGAGGAACTCCAAGCCACCATGGCCACCATGACCGGTCGAATCTACAACGTTCCTCCCGAAGTGTCAGCCGTCAAGGTGCAGGTACGCACCCGTACCATTCACGCTTTTGAGCTGCTGGACACGGACGGTCAGGATGCGGTGGCTCGCATCACCTGTGAAGCGGGTACCTACATCCGAACGATGGCTCGTGACATGGGCCTGTTGCTCAACACCCCGGTCTCGCTCAAGGAATTGCGACGTGAAACGTCCGGTATGTTTGACCTCGACCACTGCATTACGATGGATCAACTGGCTGACGCCGTGTGGCTCTGGAAAGAATGCGGACAAGCTGACGCGCTGAACGCCATCATCCACCCCATCGAGAAACTGCTCGTGGATGTGCCACGATGCACCGTCAAGGACAGTGCGGTTGCAGCCCTTTCCTATGGCGCACCGCTGCTTCGACCCGGTTTGGTTTCCATCCCCGCAGGGCTCAAGAAAGGAACAGAACTCTTGGTCACGTCGCTCAAGGAAGAGGCCGTTGGCTTCGTGAAACTCAAGACTGACTCGGATGACATTCCATCGATGGAATCAGGCGAACTTGCACGTCCCAGCATGGTCTTGATGGACACCGAGGTTTACCCTCGCCGCTGGACAACGTCGTCCTGATGCTCACGCTTCGATGTATTCTTCGTAGATGTATTCGTCCGTTTCAATACGGATTTTCAATTGAGACATGGTTCCCACTCCCGCTTTGTCAACCGAAGTTGAACGGCCCCCACGACCTCAAAGCAGGCCGCCCTTCCACGTTTTGGTTATGAAGTTTGAGGGGTTTTTTCGCGTTATCCGACACCGGAGAGGCGTTCACGCCAAGGGGTAAAGACCCAACGAGTTCACTCAATTTTCTTGATTTTCGGAGGCATCATGAAGATGATCAATCCCAAGATGCCAAGGGCGATGACCACGATGCCAATCGAGACGACGCCTGCAGCAACACCGCCCTCTGCCCCATCGTTGGTGGCGTCTGCCCGTTCGTTGATGGCGACGAGTTCTTCCATCGCATTGTTGGTTTCGTCCCCTTCGGGAATTTCCAACCCTCGGTCCACAACGGCACTGAACCGCAGTACCCTTGCATCTTCTGGGACTTGCCAGTCGCAGCGCACGGATTGCAGTTCACCGGGCTGGATGATGGCAATGGTTTGAACGTCGATAAGCTGCTGGTCGGTCTGGCAGCGAACGGACACCATGGTGGCGTCAGCCTGACCTTGGTTTCGCACCAGGACCCTCATCGTGATGAGGTCGCCCTGGGTGATGTCATCGGTTCCGAAATCGATGGATTCAACCACGAGGTCCGGCAGGGCCATGACTTCGAGGTCGATTTCTCGCTCCGTGCAGCTGGTTTGGTCGCACACGGACAGGAGCACGGTGTGGAACCCGACCGTTGGTGGCGTGACCTTGACCACGTTGCTCGTGAGGTCCACGGTGGCCCACGAGCGGTTGGTTGAGGCGGTCACGAGGTCGGGTGAATCGATGTCGCTCCAAGTCATGTTGATGACGGTCTCCAACTCGTGCTCGACGGGGATGATGGGTGGGAATTCAACGACCACGGGTGGGTCGTCAACAGGGGCAACGTCAACGGTGAATGTTTGACTCCATGTGTTGCCTGCGGGGTCGGTGACCGTGATGCCGATGACCGATTGACCACTGGCTTCTGGAAGCAATCGTAGACGGACATCGCCTTCTGCAAGGTCAACGGCCACTACCGATTCATCGGTGTTGGTGAAGGCGACGTTGAGGTCTTCGTTGGTGGCTCGATCGTCGCTGCATCGGCTCAGGAACGGCAGAATGATGCCACCGTTGTCCTCACTGAGGAACTGATCGCCCACGCCCTCACAGGACGGGTCCTCGTCGTATTGGATGGCGTAGCCTCCGGAGACATCGACCTGCGTCAGTTCCAATGCAGTGTGGCTTGCGGCACCGTCGGAGTCCCACGTGAACCAAGCACGAATGCTCACCGTCAGCGAAGTGCTGCCTGGCTGCAAGTAGCCGCCAATGGGCCATTCGTGGGTGAAGGTGCCCAAGGCCATGGGCTGGTTGGAGACGAGTTCGTCGTTGACGAAGACCAACCATCGTGAGTAGTCAGCATCAATGCCTTCGTTTGAACCAAAGACTCGCCCGGCGACCGAAAGCGAGGGGTCGTTCACGTCCACCCACACCGACGACAAACAAGCGTCGGTCACGGAGAACCGAAGCTGGTAGGCCTCGCCTTGCGGCAGGAGGGTGTTGGGGGTCATGGTCGTGAATGCACCAAACGAGGTGCCGTCCGACGAGGTGGCCAACTCCACCGTGATGTTTTGACTCTCACCTTCGCTCAAGGCGTGATGAACACGGCCGAGGACCTGCTCGGGAGGGTGAGCAAACGGCTCGCTCGTCCACTGTCCGGAGGTGCCCTCCACGGTCGGCTTCAAACCGCAGGTATCGAGGGCGAGGTTGTCGGTGGTCCCTTCGGCAAGGTCCAGACCCATCACGGGCATGTTGTGGCCAGAAAATTCGGATGAAGCGTAGGCGACCTCGCCGCCATACCACGGCGTTTGGACGGTGATGTCGAGGCCCAGTGCGTCGACCACCAGGCGAGAGTCGTCAACACCGCCGGCTGAGACATAGTCCAACGTGAACACCATCTGGGCAATGTCGTCCCACGTCCAATCCATCAAACCCGTGATGTTCACACGGTAGGCGGTGTTGTTGATGTAATCCACATTGCCTTGGGTGTGGGCGAAGGTCTTGAGCAGGTCAAAGCCATCACCGTGTTCCACTGAGATTCGAACGGTGTCTTCGGAAAGTGCGTCGGGAATTTGGAACACACCCACCATGTGGAGTTCGTACATTTGGTAGTTTGAGAGACCCGTGATGTCAAAGTCCGTGAGTTCGATCTCCGGGCCGGTTGACCACGTGCTGGCGCCGTCTGGGGCGCCCGTTGAGTAGTTCGAATTTGTCGGCGAGGTGGACGACCACACCGTCATGGTGTCAAGATTGAGCGGGCGACTGTGGAGCATGGTCAAGCGTTGGTCGGCCACCATGGATTCGGTGTGACTGGCTGCTTCTTGGGTGAACGAGGTCTCAGCGCCGACCGACCAGGATGCAGCATCGGTGAAGCTTCCTTGAGGAAACAGATCGACCGTGCTGGTGCTGTGAACGCTGCGTGCCCCCGTGCTGGAGACCCAAGGAGAAACCGTGAGCAAGAGCAACATCAGCATCAGGGTGAGGGCCTTGTTGGCGGGTCGCATGAACAAATGGAGGGCTTGGCACTTCTTGAAGCAAAGGGTTCCATGCACCACAGGGACGGATATCCGTTGGCGTGGATGGCGCATGATTGAAATACCAAGCGCATGAGGCGCTGATACCTCTCATGGCTGTGGTGGTGTAGGGGTTAGCACGGCAGATTGTGGTTCTGCCAGCCCGGGTTCAATTCCCGGCCACGGCCCCATTTAGCACAACGTAGGCGGAATGTTGGCTTTTGATTGAACCTATGTGCATTGGCACGGCGTCAAAGGTCGTCATCGGTGATGTGATGGCCCATGCGTTCTCCCTTCGTGGCGAGGTATTCTCGATTCTTTGAGCCAACACCGACGATCAGCGGACTGCGGCTCGCAACATGAATCCCGTGTTTGGTGAGTTGAGCAACTTTTTCGGGATTGTTGGTCATCAATTCAACGCGCTCAACGCCGATGTCGGCCAACATCTTCGCAGCGATGGCGTAGTCCCGCGCATCGGCAGGATGGCCAAGCATGAGGTTCGCATCCAAGGTGTCAGCCCCGGCGTCTTGCAGGTGGTAGGCTTGGATTTTGGCGTGCAGGCCAATGCCTCGTCCTTCTTGACGCAGGTAGAGCAAGGCCCCCCATCCTCGCTCGATGATGGCGTCCAAGGCGGCATGGAGCTGAGGTCCGCAGTCGCACCGGGTGCTGCTGAACACGTCACCGGTCAGGCATTCCGAGTGGACCCGAATCAACACGGGATCGGGTCCTTTCATGTCGCCCAGCGTGAGGGCTACGTGATCAAAGCCAGTCTCTTCTTCGTGAAAGACTTCGATTTTGAACTCCCCCCGGGAGGTTGGAAGCCACGCTATGCTGGGCACGTTGTCATTACTCATGGGACGCCACCTCAATCAGAAAACGAATCTCGCCTTGGTGTTCACCAACGTGAACCAGACGGTGGGGACCACGACCGATCAACATCGGCATGTCGTGCAGTGTTTCTGGGTCATCGGCCAGTACTTCAAGCACGGCTCCTTCGTTCAAGCCTTCGAGGGCTTCGCGTGTTTTGGCAACAGGGACCGGGCAGAGAAATCCGAGGACATCCAAACGATGGGACGGTTGGAGCCCCTCCGTCTCATCAGCCATGTGGCAATGCACGCACTCCCATGTTTTGAACACGCGCCTGCCACCTGCGAAGCGTGGCGTATGGTGTCCCGTCTCGGGAGAACTTTTGAACAGCCACCCGAAATTGCCCACCATGGCGGCGACGACCACGGCACGTCCCGATGGAGACCTGTCGTGGAAAGAGGTGGGCGAACTCGGTCTGCGGTACGGCCGCATTCCTCTGGCGCTCATCATGGTTGAAGCCTTCTATTGGTTTCTCACCATGCCTTCAGACACGCTGGCGGTCATCCAGGTCACCGAGGCTTGGATTTGGAACGAGTTGACGAACCTCATCTACGGCGAGGGTTCGGCCGTCATCAGCCACCATAACGGTTGGTTGACCCGTATTGACCTGCTGCATCCCAACTTCCCAGGCCCCTACGACAGTGTTGGCCTCTATGTCTCCGACGAGTGCGCCGGCGTTCACGAGATGATTTTCCTCTCCACCTTGGTGATGATGACCGACGGTGTACCCCAGCGCGAGAAGCTGAAGGCCGTGGCCGTGATGTGCGGTATCGTCTATGTTCTCAACATCCTCCGACTGGTGGTGTTCTATCCCATCGCCGTTGATGCCTGCATGGAGACGCCCAACGTGCAAGCCTGTTTGACGCCCATGTGGCAGTGGCACGAAGCCGTCTACACCTGGGGCTTCTTGGCGGTCTTGGTTGGCATGTGGTTGGTGTGGTTCATCCGATTTGGCGGTCCCGCTCGCACCCTTGCTGCCACCAAAGACGACCCATCACCTTGGCGTTTCCAGCGCCGTCGTGTATGGGAAACCAAGCACAAGGCGTTGCTCGGTGCTGCGCTGTTGCTGTTCGTGTTGGCCATGACCAACATTTCAACCAATCAAGAGGCCATTGACGCCCGTGATACGCTCGCCTTCTGTGAATTCGCCAGCCAACTTTCGTCCGAATGTGGCGATGCCCAGCAACGCTGGGACGATGCCATCGGGTACGCTTGGTCCTTGTCGGCCCTCGGGCTCGTACTGGGCGTGGGTTCCATGGTGGTGATTGAACGACCGCTAGAAGACGGGACATGGCCGGTGCACACGGCAAACCATGCTCCTGAAGGCGCTGTGGAAGAACCCTCTCGTGTGAAAAGCCACCACGTCAAGAAAAAGGGCTCGTGGAAGCGCCGTGAAGAAGAGTGATCACTCCACGATGACAGCGGTCATGTTGGTCCCGTTGAACGGACGCTTTTCGACGGCCTTCATGGCGGTGCCGATCTTGCTGCTGTGAAGGCTGACGTAGGTTGATTCTCCGTCGAAGCGAATGGTCCCGATGGCAAGTTCATCGCAGCGAAGTTGCTCGAGGAACCACTTGGCAACGTTGAGTGGCGAGCCGGCCTCATCGGGGTGAAGCGAGAGTTTCATGGTGACGTAGCCAAAGACATCAGCGGTCTCGCCAAAGTCCTCTTGTCGACGAACAGGGTCTCGGTCAACGCCTTCGGGAAGGTCGGGTGCTTCACTGGCCTGAATGTCAAGGCCGTAGGTGGCCATGATTTTCGAGAGTTGAGGCTCATCGTCTCGGGACACAAGGCTCCAGGCTTCACCGGTTCGGCCAATTCGACCGGTTCGTCCGATGCGGTGAATGAAGGAATCCATGTCGTTGGGGATGTCGTAATTGATGACCAGCGTGATGCCGTCCACGTCAATGCCACGAGCCGCCACATCCGTAGCGATGATGGTCTTGACTTCGCCTTCCTTGAACGAATTCAGGATGCGTTCACGTTGGTTCTGACTAAGGTCGCCGTGCAGGCCGGCCACGTCGAAGCGGTGCTTCTTCAGGCGCTCAACGGCAAGGTCCACCATTCGCTTGGTGTTGCAGAAGATGATGGTCTGATCGTCCTCTTCCATCCGAGCGAGGAGTCGGCCGAGCACCCAGAGTTTGTTGGAGCGGCCGATGCGAACGGAATAGAGATCGATGGGGGGAACATCGAGTTCCTCGGCGTTGGTCAGCACGAAATCTGGCTCGTTCATGAATTCATGAGCGGCATCGATGATCTCTTGTGGAAAGGTGGCGGAGAACAACAGGGTCTGTTCGCGGCTGGTCATGCGCTCAACAATCCACATGATGTCGGGGAAGAACCCCATGTCGAGCATGCGGTCGGCCTCGTCGAGGCAGAAGAGTTGAGGTGAGGCAAGGTCGATGTGGCCCCGCTCGCTCATGTCCATAACTCGGCCAGGCGTTCCCACGATGATGTCAACGCCCTTGCCGAGGGTCTTGGCCTGCTTCTCGAGGTCGGTGCCGCCGTAGACGGTGAGGATGGTCAAGCCCGTTTCGCCTTGAAGGAGGTTGAATTCTTCAGCGACCTGGTTGGCCAATTCTCGCGTGGGTGCGAGGACGAGGGCTTGCAGGGCGCCGGTGGGTTGGCATCGCTCAAGAATGGGCAAGCCGAAAGCCGCTGTTTTTCCTGAACCGGTTCGTGCTTGTCCGATGACGTCGGTGCCCTGTCGTGCGAGCGGGACGGTGTCTCGCTGCACTTGGGTGGCAAATTCCCAGCCCATGGCGTCGAGGCCACTTTGGAGGGATTCTGGAAGGTTCCATGCGTCGAATCGGGTTGTTGTGAACATCGGTCTCACCGTTCGCCTCAGGGTTGTTCATTGGCCGCCGAGACGGGGCGACCTCCACAGGATTCTCAGAAGTTATCGCGGTCGGCGATCTCTTTCTGAAGTTCGCCCATCCAGTACCGGCGAGCGTTCTCGCGGTTGAGTGGTCGGCGCATTTGTCGAACATGCTCAAGGATGTATTGGCGGAATTTGAGGGCCTTGGAGCGGTTCACACCCTTGGGGGTGACGCCGTCCCAGAGTCGGTCAAATTGGAGTGCTTTGTCGTCGAATGGCCTGTCGTCATCCATCTCATACACCTCTTCAGCGACTTGCCGACCGTCCACCTGTTCTTAACGCTGTTGCACGGACACGCCGCCTCAGAAGTAGGGTTCGTCTTCGTCTGCAGGGAAGTCGTCATCGTCATCGTGGTAACCCATGATTTCGTCTTGCGTTGGTCTTCGCTCTGTCAGCGTGGGCGTGGCAGCAGGAGACGGTGGAGCGTCAGGCGTCGTGGTTGGGGTGTCTTGTTCTGGCGCATCACGAGGGATGGGTTCAGTGGATGTCATGCCAACGCGCTTACCTTGAGCCATGAGCACCTCCTTGTCGATGTCAGGCACGGCCAGCGCAGGCGAGAGGGCAGCGTTCTTCTCCGCCTCGCTGCCCTCCAGCATGGCGTCGTAGCGATACTGCATGAGCGTCTCGACGAGCTTCTTGTCCGTCTCGGTTTTCAGCAAGTCGTCAACCAGCGCCCGCAGTTCTTCCTCGCCCATGAGTTTGGGGAGCAATTCAACGCACGCCCGGCGCACCCGAACATCCGAAGAACGAGCGCCTGCCAGGATGAGGTCTCGAGCACGTCCGTGGCCACGGTTGAGTCGTTGAATGGTCTTGATGGCGGAGAGACGCACGTCGGCATCGACGTCAGCAATGGCACGCTCCGCAAACATGGTCCCCATGCGCACGTCTTGTTGAGCGAGGCGAGGCAGGGACTTGGCCACCGTCTTTCGGACCTGAGCGTCCTCGTCGTTGAGGGCCCAGGAAACAAGGTCCCACACCACTGATGTTTTGCGGGAAACGATGGCACTGATCATCTTGGCTGCTCGGCGGCGCAGGTGAACGTCGGGCTCGAGCAGGAGCGAGTCAACGTGGTCGGCCACGACATCCGGCCATGTTTTGGTCAACGCCTCCAAACCGCTCCAAGCGGCTTTGCTTCGTTCTTTTGATGACGAGCGGAGCTCATTTTCTAGGGAGGACCGAACGCCGGACGGGAAGGTTGGTGCGGCTCGAGCGAGTGCACCACTGGCCGCCTTGCGAACATCTCCGTGATCATCGTCAAGGAGAACAGACAGCCAGTCAAACAACTCATCAGAACGACGGACGGCAAACTCAGGAAGGACATCGAGGGCAGCGATGCGCACCTCAGGCTTCTCGTCCTCGAAGGCTTTGAGCAGCAGGGCGTGTGCAGGACGAATCATGTGCTGCGGTACGTGGCTGAGGCCGCGAACACCGTGTTGTCTCGTCATGGTGAGCGTGTCGTTTTTCCAACGAACATCCCGTTGGTCGAGTGTTCCTTCGGCGAGGGACATGATGTCGTCTGGATGGAGCGCACTCCACGGTCCCTGAACTGGTTCATACGACGCATCTACCTTGGTGGATTGGCTCACCTGAATCGGCTTGCCCGTCCTCGGGTCTCGTGCGATGTACTTCTTGGCCATAAGGGTCCCATGTGCGCGCAATCCTCCATCCATCAAGAAGGTATGCTGATTGAGCCTAGAAAAACTCTTGACGATTTGTATGCAAGAGTGCCAGTTGAATTTGGGTATGTTCCATGCAAACGATTTAGGTGGATGTTGCAGTGGTTGGTGCCATGAGCGATGAAGGATGGACGGTTGAAGCAGCCTTGGCAAAACTACGAGAGGCGTTGGGCGAGAAGGGCATGTCGGTCGACGACATGTTTGCTGCCTTTGACGCCGACAGCGACGGCACCATCAACGGACCTGAGCTCCACTTCGGGATCAAGGACATGCTGGGCGATGTGCTCTCGCCCGCTCACATCTCGGACATCATCGTGGCGCTGGATGCCAACGAGGACAACCGCATTGACCTCGAAGAACTCCGATCTTCCCTCAGCGAAGAAGAGTGACCGGGGCGTGGCTCCATGTCATTTCGAGTCTGCATTGCATGCTACGGCATTCGTGTCTATCCCTACATGGGGTTCATGGTTGGCCAGCAATTTGAGTGCCAAGACTGCCAGGAACGCATGGTGATTCCACTCGAGTTCGATAACGAGGCAGACTACAAGGCCTTCAGAGACGAAATGCTCGCCGATAATGACACCTCCGAAGAGTGAGTTTGGCCTCCTTCGGTCGGATGCATACGCCTTTCTTGACAGTAACGTCATTGATACCAAAGGGATTTACATCTGCCACTCGTGGTTGTTTCATGAAAAGAACGACGGCGTTTTTGATGGTTCTTCTTGTCGCAACCCTCTCCCTTTCTGGATGCCTTCGAAATGGAAAAGGCGAAACAGGGCCGGTCTACGAGCCGGGACCGTACGGTGTGCTGACCTACGAGGACATCGTCTTCGCCTCTGGCCTCGCCCACACGGCCACCAGTTCGGAAGCCGAGCCCGTTTCGTTGAAACTCGACGTGTATTGTCCCGACACGAATTCAACCGACCGACCGGTGCTGATGTTCATCCACGGTGGTGGCTTCAAAGGCGGCATCAAGCACAAACCCGAAATCGTGGAGATGGGGAAGTATTTCGCCTCCAGAGGCTGGGTGTACGTCTCCATCGATTACAGGACCGCCGAGGAATTGGGTAACCTTGACGGGAAATCTCAGCAAGAGATCGTTGAGTATTACCGCGGTATTGCTCCACAAGAATGGGTGGAAAACACCTTTACTGGAGCGGAAAGCGAAGAGCAGATTCAACAAGCCGTTGCGATGTACACCGCTCAGCGAGATTCCAAAGCGGCGCTGCGTTGGATTGTTGCCAACGCAGACACGTACGCCATCGATACCAGTGAAATCGCAGTCGGTGGCGCCTCGGCAGGTTCCATTACCACTGTAGCGCTCGGCATTACTGACATCGAAGATTTCCGAGATGAAATTTCAATCGCCGACGATCCCACACTTTCAACGACCAACCTCAACGAAACCTACGAGGTGCAGAGTTTGGTCTATTTCTGGGGCTCAAACCTCAAAGTCGAGTTGTACAATTCAGTGTATGATGTCAACCGATACGACGGGGGCGACCCTGAATTGTTCATGGCCCATGGGGATGGAAACGACCCGGTCACTCCCTACGAGGGAGCACTGGCTCTCCAGGACATTTACAATTCACTGAACATCCATAACGAACTTGTGACGCTGGAAGGCCACGGGCACGGTGCTTGGAATGCTGTGGTTGATGGAAAAGGATTGTTCGATTTGTCGTTTGAATTCTTGGTTGAACGACAGAATTTGACGCTTTGATTCTGGAGGGTTGTTCCGGCTTTTGCCCGTGTCTGCACCAAAGGTCAAAAGCCACCGTGAGGACGCAGTGTCATGGCCAACATGGACATCGCCAACCCGAGCGAAGAACACCAAATGTTGCGAGAGATGGTCCGTGAATGGACCCAAGAGCACGTCGAGCCTCAAGCCTTTGAATACGACCGTGATGAGAAGTTCAACCTTGAACTCTTGCGAAGCATGGGCGAACTCGGCTTGTTGGGCATCAGTGCGCCCGAAGAATACGGCGGCGCCGGCTTGGATGCCGTCGCCTGCACCATCGTGCACGAGGAACTCTCGGCCTCCGACCCGGGCTTTGCCTTGGCCTACCTTGCCCACTCCATGCTGTTTGTGAACAACCTGTCCTACAACGGCAACGAAGAGCAGAAGGCTCGCATTCTTCCCAAGGTTTGCTCGGGTGAATGGATCGGCGCCATGGCCATGTCGGAGCCCGATGCGGGCACCGACGTCCTCGGCCTGTCCACCTCCGCAGTTCAGCGAGACGATGGATCGTGGGTCATCAACGGCCGAAAGATGTGGATCACCAACGGTTGCATTGACGAAGACGGCACACCTGCTGATGTGGTCTGGGTCTACGCTCGAACCGGTGAAGATGAGCGAGGTCGCGTGCAGATGTCGACGTTCCTCGTTGAGGCCGGGATGCCCGGCTACAGCGTGGGTCAGAAGATCTACGACAAGACCGGGATGCGTGCTTCCAACACCGCCGAACTCGTCTTTGACGACTGCATCGTGCCTGCCGGCAACTTGGTCGGCGGCGTCGGTGAATCGCTCATTCACATGATGGGCAACCTCGAACTGGAGCGCCTGACGCTGGCCGCCATGGCCCTCGGTATCGGCCGCCGTGCGCTCGACGAAATGAACCGCTACGCCACCGACCGAACCGCCTTCGGCTCCCCCATTCGAGACTTCGGTCAAATTCAGCGATACATCGGCGAGAGCTGGGCCAAGTACCGCGCCATGCGGGCCTACATCTACGACACGGCCAACAACCTGACCATCGGTTCAGCCGGCCAGCGCCTTGACTCCGACGGCGTCAAACTCTTCGCCACGACGGCGGCCAAGGAAATCGCCGATGCTGCCATGCAGGTCATGGGTGGCTACGGCTACGTTGGCGAATACCACGTGGAGCGCCTCTGGCGAGACGCCAAGCTCCTCGAAATCGGCGGTGGAACGCTCGAGTCCCACCAGAAGAACATCACGCGGGACCTGTTCAAAGACGGCGAGGCTGTCAACCGATGATGTCACTTTCTTCGGTTGGTGTCAAGACGTCTTTTGTGGTCCGCCACGCGCTGGCAACCAAACTCGATGAGACCAACACGGCCACAGCGATGGCCGTGCCCCACGTCCACACGCTTGACATCGTTGAGATGGTGTCATTGGACAACAGTAGCGCCATCACCGTCGTGATGCCGACGGCCAAGCCGGTCTGAATCAACATGGGCTTCGAGACACGAAGGAAGGGAGCGGTCTTGCCGATTTGATGCAAGACAAACATCACCCATGAACCCGCACCCAATCCCCAAACTGGAATTTCTGCGGGATAACTTGAGAACACCATCACTTCGTTTGAAGCCAGGTATCGGTCAAAACCCGTGAGCAAGACCACCCAAACGAGCGATGCACCGAGGAGGCTGAGGGCGGCTGTCATCCCTCGAGAGGTGGTAGCAGGTGCCTTCTCATTTGCTGATGTGGACATGGGTTCCTTCAACTGCCGATTGGCTTTTTCTTCGATGGCTAGTGCCTTGTAGGTCTGTTCGAGTTGGTCGACACGGGTTGAAAGTGCGTGCATGTGGTCGACCAAGTCCACCAAGATGTCGTGTTCCTCAGCCATGAGGGCCATGCGTTCTTCCTCGAACTCTGGAAGTGTGATCATGGCTGGTGTCAATGGAATGTGTCCGTCCTCTTTGAGCTCGGCCCTCGTGTCCTCAATTTTCTTTGTGAGTTGCTCGTCTCTCTTCTCCCGACGTGCCTCTTTTGCATCAGCCACTGCCTTGGTGGTTTTTGCAGCGGCCTCCTTGCTCGCATCTGCAACCTTGCCGGCCGCTTCTTTGCTAACGTCAGCGACTTTGGCTGCTGCGGTCTTGGTGGCTTGTGCGGCTTGCTTGGACAATTCGGCAATCTTGTTCCCGGTCATTCCCAAGCGGTCGGCAAGCGTCTTGGGCGGGTCCCGAGGTGAAAGCGGGTCTTCGGCCATGTCACCGTGAGGGCTGCGGTTTGATGTCAAACCTTCGCCGTTCAGTATTCAACGGGCACCGGGTCGAGAATACGCCACAAATACCACGCCGCTGCGGTCCGGTAGGGGCGCCAACGCTCGGCGATTCCCCCGACC
>CAXRAL010000003.1:0-17733 GCA_964228815.1 Candidatus Poseidoniaceae archaeon | reverse complement strand
GTGAGGTTGACGAAACCGGACCGCTCACGCATGCCGTGCATGCCGTAGTTGGTGGCCAGGGACTGACCGTTGATCCACACTTCCGAACCGTCGTCTGAGTTGATGAAGAAGCTCCAGTTTCCTGTGTATGGTACGTCGATGAGTCCGCTGAATCGAGCACCCCAGTGCTGTTTGAACCGATCGTCAAGGCCAGGGTAGGCGTTGTAGGAGGCTCCTCGGTTCAAATGCGGTTCAATTTGAACGCGGTCGGGATGCCGATCGATGAGCGATGGCATGCTAGCGGAACTGAAACTCACGCCGTCGTTGTCAAAATATTCGCCGTAAATGCCCTGCATGCCCTTACCACCGTCTTGGTCGCAATCGGTTCGAAGGCTGGCCTCAAACGCACCGTTTCCGTTTTGCTTGGTATCGGTTTGGTAGCTCCACGTGAAGTTGTCTTCGGGCGCCACCGTTGGCGAGGTGTGGTTCCAGTAGCGAGAACCGCTCTGCCACGTAGCGTCCAAGGTGTCAAAACCGCTGTTGGGCAAGTAATTCCGGTTCCAATTACCGTCGTTACTGCCCCATGAGGCGTACCCCATGACGTTCGAGACGTTGGTGACGAATTCCGTTTCCTCATCGAAGAGAACGGGCACTCCCATGCTGTTGAGCGTGGTGTTGGCCGTGTAGAGGTCGTCGTTCCAAAACTTGTAGCCGGAATTGTTTCGGTTGGTGGCAAGGTCAAGGACGAACGTACCTTGGTTGCCAAGGCTTTGGTTGGCGCGTTCAATGAGGTCCAGGGCCGTTTCGACGGTGTAGCCCGTGAGCCGTGTGACGAGGAAGAAACCGTACTTGCTTCGGGTGAAGGGCTCCATGGCTTTGCCCGCCAGTGGTCCGTAGTCGTGCGTTCCCCAGTAATTCGCGCCAATGGTGCTGTTGTACGCCCCTCCCAGAAGGGACAATTCTTGGTCAAAGCTGGCCTTGTCGTTGCCGCCTGAAACACGAAGCGGTATGCCCTTTGTTGTCACGAGGTAGTTGAGGCTGTTCACCGAGGTTCGGTTTTGAAGCATCTCGAGGAAAGGCGTTGCAAAGTACGTGTTGAACTGATTTCGGTTCACGGTTTCGCCGGTGGGGGTCCCGGATTGATTGAACACGAACACACGGTCGAGTGAGATGTTTCTCGCTGCGACGAACGCCCAGCCGATGGTTCGACTTTCTTCCGAGAGGTTGTTGATCAGAACGCCAACGTCGCTGTAATCGATCACGCTCTCGTAGGTGAAGCCTTCAGGGACGGCGATGGAAGGCCACGGCGTCTGATTCCACACGTCGGTTTGTTCACCCACCACAAATCCGCGGAACATCTCTTGTCCGTCGAGGTTGAGCGGCGAGGAACCCGGGTCGTTTGACACAGGGCTCGGGGGAACAAGCGACAACAACAAAAGCCCGACGAAAGCGATGCTCGCCGCCTTCGTCGACATGTTGTTTGGACCGAGAGCGTGATTTTAGCCGTATCGCTTTCGTGGCGACCGGCTCCGTCAACTCGACCCCTGCGATTTGATGCGTTTCATGGGAATTCGGCGTAGATAATATGTAGGGTCGCCTCATCTCCGGACTGATGGCCGAACTCTACATGGCACGAACGTGCAAGCACGGTGTTCTCCGAGTGATGGGTGGAGATGTTTGGAACCACAGCGGTGACGTGCTCATCACGCCCGCCAACAATCGCCTTTCAGGGCGCGAAGGCTTGGACGCCATGATTCACCAAAAGGCCGGAAAGGAATTGACGCAAGTCACCCGCAACATCTGCTTGGACATGCGCAAGATCAACGCCCCTCCATGCGCCGTCACCAAGAACGTCGTCACCGAACCGTTCGCGCTTGATTCCAACTACAAGCACATCATTCACGCCGTTGGCCCGGACTGCCGCCGCCCGAACCAGGACGAATCCCGCCGAGAACTTCTTGCTGAAACGTATGCGAACTTGTTCGCCACCATCGAAGAGATGGGCGACATTGCGTCGGTCGTTTCGCCACCGATCTCGATGGGCGTCTTCGCTTACCCGCACCGTGAAGGCGCTCGCCTCACCCTTCAGGTCTTGCTTGAAATGATGGACGGTGAGAAGGACTACGGCATTCGAAACTACACCATCGTGGTCAAAGAGAAGAATTTCATCAACAACATGCGAACGGTCTACCGTGAGGGTGAGGACCAGTTCCCCGGTGTGGACACGACGATGCAGGACTCAGTTCGCTAATCGCGAGTCGATGCGGTCCAACTTGGCGTCGAGTGAAATCCGTTCGTCGTTGACCTTTGACAGCGACGCGCTTTCCAAATTCCGTTCAACGGAGAGTTTCATCCGCTTCATCTCGTTGATGCGTTGTGTTCGGTCTTTGGGCCGGTTCACCGCACTTCGCATGCTCATCAACCACTCTTCGAGGAGCGCAGCCCCCCATTCAGGAACGCGCAACTCACTCGACAGGTAGATGCTTTGTCGGCGATGTTGGAACCGTGTTTTCCCCTCGCTCGTTCGGATGCCTTGAATGGAGCCGGGGTTCCAGGTTTCAAGGGGGATGTGGAGGTGTTGTTGAATGAGCAACGAGCCGTCGCTGTCGAGCAGGAAATCAGCGATGAGAACACTCGACGAGAGGCGAATGAGGACCTGAACGATGTCGTCGTGGTTAGCCCAGTCTGAAATGCGAACCGGACGCTCACCCCAAGTGTCCTCGCACCAAACCTCAATGGCCATGTTGTGGGGGTGCATGCCTCCCAAGCGAGGCCAACCCATCATCAAGGTTTGTCCCTCTGGCTTGCCTTGCAGCGGTATCAATGTTCAAGACGGAACAGCGCGTCGGTTGGTCATGGTGGGCAGTTGGGGGTCGGTTCAGGCCGATTGGACCGTCTTGTTCGCCCTGCTCATCGGCTGGTATGTTCTCATCAAAACATGGGAGCGAAACGGGACCCTTGACCGTTGGAACGCCACGCGAGCCCTCGGTATCGTGCTGATGGTTCGCACGCAACGTGGGCAGCGCTTCCTCGATTGGATGGCGCGGCCTCGTTCGTTCTGGAGAGCCTACGGTGAGGTTTCGTTGTGGGTCTGTTCGGTTTCGATGTTGGTGGTCGGCTTGGTCGTATTGCTGGCTTTCATCACCTCACTGATTTCACCGCCTACCGCCACCCCCCCCTCGGCCAGCGAACTCGTCGCTGTGCCCGGCATCAACCCGGTCATCCCTCTCGGTTGGGGCGTCGTGGCCTTCGTCGTGTCCTTGGTGATTCACGAATTCGGCCACGGGCTTCTGGCGCGAGGCCACGGCATGCGCGTCCGCTCGTTTGGTTTGCTTCAACTCGGACCGCTACCCCTCGGTGCGTTTGCCGAGCCCCAATCGGACGAATTGATGCGTGCCCCTCGACGGGAACGCCTCCGGATGTTCGCTGCTGGTCCGGCGACCAACCTCTTTGCCGCGTTTGTGATGCTGCTGATGTTGGGTGGCCTTGCGACGCAACTGGTGGCTGACGAAGACTACATCCACGTTCAGGGCATCGTGCTCGAAGGAGGCGCAGACCAAGCCGGTATGCAACCGTGGGACACGCTCGTGTCCATCGACGGCCAGCCCGTTCACACCACCGACGATTTCCGAACCATTTTGTCAGGCTATTCAAGCAACGACACCGTGGACATGGTGGTCATCCATCAAAACGGTACGCGGGAGACCCTCCAAGCTACGTTTGGCGACAAACACCAGTACTACCTCGGCCTTGGTTGGAGCGAAGAGGTGCTCGCGAACCTCGAGGTGGAACCCGGCGACCCCTTCCTTGGTGTTGAGGGTCTGTCGGAAGGCACGGCTGGTATCGACCGGCTCGCTGGCCCCTTGTCTCCGCGCTTTGAGGGAACGTGGGGTCAACGGGCGCTTTCCTTGCCGTTTCACATTCTCACCATCTTGCTGATCCCGTTCGAGATGGGCGGGGTGGCCATTCACCCCTTCGAAGAGGCGCTGATGGTGGCAGGTGACGGTCTGGTCGGCGGTTTGCTTGGAACGGACGTGCTGATGTTCTTTACTCACCTGTTGTTTTGGTTGATGTGGGTCAACATTCTGTTGGGGTTCACCAACCTCATCCCCATGGTGCCGTTCGACGGAGGCCACATGCTGCGGGACATGTTGCACGCCTTCTTAAGCGGCGTCAAACGCTTGGGTCGTAAACTCAAACTGTGGGACTTGCATCCCATGTGGGTTGATCATCTTTCAACTCGAGCCTCCAGTTACTCATCACTGGTCTTGCTCATGATGCTCTTGTTCACGATGTTCATTCCTTACCTGTGAACGGGAGCAAGGTTGAGCGACGACGGGCAAGTTCTGCCAGGATGTCGTCGGTGCTTTGCTCCGTGTTCTCCGCCATCGTGGCTGATTGATGCGATGCCCGCTTGCTTAGGGCGCGCAATGGGGCGGTTTCGCCCTCCGGCGAGCACATCAAGCCAATGAATCGGTTGAGGGGCATGCCTTGTTCCCAGTCGATGAACGGGGAGCCGGTTCGCGTGAGCGGGAGCGCGGGGATCATCGTCGCTAAGCGTGCCAGCGTACCGGTCAAGCCTTCGGTCTCCACGCGGAAGATCCGCCATGAATCACCTCGAACACCCTTCCTACGATGAGCGTACAGCGGCATCAAACCGGACCGCTCACCCTCTCGAATCATGGCGAGCAGCTGGTCTTTCGTCCGGCCGGAGAAGTAGAGTTTCTCGGCCCGTGTCGACTTGACTTCGATGGGGAAGCAACAGTCGCCCCGAAGCGCCACGAGGTCGCCGCTTCCTTCCATGCCAGAGCCAGCCGCACGGACCACGAGGAACGGCCGCTCCTTCACCCGACCCATGCGATGCTGCTCCTCGGGCGAACAACTCTTGGTGACGGCACGGACGCCTTTGTCGGTGCCAGCAAGCACCTCCCTGAGTTCACGCTCGTAAGCGCCCGTCATGGTCCGACATCGATGTCCATCGTTCTTGATAACTTCGGCGAGCCGGAGCACAGGAAAACGAGTTCCATGCAGGGGACAGAACGCCGACCGATAGGTTAGAACGGGGCGGTGGGTTGAATGGAGATGTGAAGCCGCTGTACGTTCGGACGGATGACTTTCGGTTAGCCCACCGTCTGCTGAGTGAGTTCACCCAGCGAAACCTACCCGTCAAGCAAATTTCTCCCTCACAGCCCGTCGAGCAGGGTGCCTATTGGTTTGGGACGCCGGAGGAAGTGGCCTTGTTGGGCGGTCGCGGTGTGGCCGTGGACGCAGATTCCGTGGCTTCGACGGTCTCAACGTGGTTGCTTTCACGTCAACTTGAGTCGCCTCCAAAACGGCTGGTCGTCGGGGTCGACCCGGGCCCACGACCCGGTTTCGCCTTCCTTGCCGACGGCGTGGTCTTGGGCAAAAGGGAGATGGAAACCATCGACGACGCCATCGATTCAACGGTTCAGCTGGTCAACGACATCAAGCCGCTGGAGGTCCTGGTTCGGGTTGGCCACGGCTCACCCGTTCACCGAGACCGGTTGGTCAATCGCATGCTCTCCATGGGCTATCACGTGGAGATTGTCAACGAACACCGAACGAGCTCGGGGCAGCCTCGGCACGCTCACGGTGCGGCGGCCATCAAAATCGCCATGTTGTCCGGAAAACTCGTCCATGAACAACGGGACGTGAAGGTCACCGAGGGCGAACTTCGCAACCTTCAGCGCATCAGTCGTCAGCGCTCGAAGGGTCGCCTCAGCCTTTCGTTGGAAGCGGCACGGCGCGTTGCATGCGGCGAGTTGACGATGGACGAGGCCCTCAAGAACGCCGGTCACGACGCCTCGTCTTCGTGATCGCTGTTCGTTTTGGCCATCATCACCAATTCAGGCGAGCGATTCAGCCACCATCGGAAGGCCTTCTCGCTGACGACGGGTGCGAACACCACACCACCCAGCACGGCAAACAGGGCGATGAAGGACATGGAGGGGACATCCCGGGTTCCGTAGGATTCCGGCCCCCCCACCATCAGTTTGACCGTACCGAGCCAGGGGATTTCGCCGCCTGCGACCCCGATGACCCAATCATCCCGGATGGGGCCGACGACACCCGAAGCGCTGTGAACACCGGCCGACCCGTTGTTGGCACCGGCGCCTTGGTCGACGGAACATTTGTTGTTGTCCCCGAGGGTGAGCATGCCCTCATGGCGGGGCTCCCAGTGCCACACGACGAGGTGCGCCTCCACGTTACCGTGAGCGGGGCGTTTGCAATCGTAGTAGCCGGCGTCTGTGCCGTCAAAACTCACGGTGACGTTCTTGACGTTGGTGACGCTTGTTCCGGGCACCGACCACGTCAGGATGCAGGAGCCGGGCAACCCATCGTCAGCCACACGCAGGTCATCGTAGGTGGCTTCCTCCGGGCAGGGCTCGTCCGCGGTTCGGTCGGGAGCGACGGTCTCCTCGGCCACCACACGCATGATGGCCCGATGAATGATGGGTGTGCCGCCCTCGCCGTTCTTGGCGTAAATGATGACATCGCCTTCGAGGCCGTGTTGGCTGTAGCCGTGAGCAGGATGGTTCACGTCCGTTGCTTCGGCGAAGGTGACGATGGTCCCTGCCGGCTGGTTGTGGACGAGGATGAGGTCGCCAGCATCGATGCTACCGATCTCGCCGGCCTCGTCGTGAATCATCGACTTTGATTCCACGACCACGAGGGGGGGCATGGAGCCGGTGTGGACGTACATGGCGCCGACCAAACAGGCGATCATGGCCACGGCAAGCCCAATCTCAAGGACGAGCGAACGCAGCGGGTCGTGGTCGGACATGGGTCGCCCTCGGCTTTACCGCTTCACGCCGCGCTTATCAAGGAAAGCATTCCACTGCTCAAGGTGGCCAGCACCCAAGGCTTCAGCGGCCTCTACACCCTCAGCTTTGCGACGGCGCAATTCGGCGGTTGATTGAATCTCCTTGATTTCTTCCAACAGGGCCGCATAGCCACGGAAACGTAGGAATTCCGGGAAGGCGACGAGGAACACGATGAGGGAAAGAACCGCTCCGACAATGGCGCCGCCGGTAAATTCGTTCCAATCGGCGTGGTCCTGAAGGAAGAGAATCTGGTACATGCAAGCCACGAGAAGGATACCGCTCGCACCGGCTGCTGTGGCACTGATGCCGAATTGCTTTCCGTGTTGTTTGGCCCAAAGTCGTCCAAAGAAGCCTGCTTCTTCACTCATGCCTTCACCGAACAAACCAATGAACGCGAGGACTTCAAACCTCCCATGAATCGCTGTTGCTTGCATCGGAGACCGACTGTCGCCGGAGGGCATCATTGAAATGCGATGAAACTCGTCCAATTAATAGCCGGGTGACAACCATGCGTCAAGCCATCTTCCTCACGCTCCTTTTCGTGCTCTCCGTCATGTCCCCGTTGGCCGCCGCAGCGACCACAGAAACGCAGTTCAAGGACGGTTCCACCTCTTACGAACACACCTTCTCTCAGAAGGGTGCAGGCCCCGCTGGCGTCATCACGATGCCCATCGGTGCCAACGTCCAATCGGCCAGTTTCAACCTGCTCGGTGAAGCAAGCACCACCACCTACACCAACTTCACCACCAATTCGCACTACGGCGGCGCTGGCGACCAAGACTACACCAGCTCCAACGCCGGTTCTCCTTCTCCGTTTACCACCGCTCGACGCGACAACGTTGAGGTGAGCAGTCAAACCATGTCGCTGAAGGGCAACCCAACGGAACTCACGCCTCGTTTTTCTTCTTCAAACTCGGTCGCCACCCTCGGCAACGCCCACCTCAACACCACCGGTCAATTCGTAGCCTTGAGCGATCAAGGCTACACCAGCCCAACCAAGAAATTCGCTGACCTTACGGCGGCCAGCAACACGCCGTGGGGCTACACGGGCGTGGCTGTTCCCATCAACAACTCCGAAATTCACATCATCCGCTATTCCAGCCAGTACATTTCCAACACCCCCACGAGCATCATGCGAATCGACGCCAGCACGGGTGCCTACCTGGGCACGGCGTCCTACAGCACTGGTTCGTGTGGCAGTTCGGCCACACGAAGCATCCACGACGCTGACGTCTACAACGGGAACGTCTACACGGCTCACTACTCGTACTACATGGTGAACAAATGGGAGGTTGGTTGGAACACGGCAGGTACGCAGGTGCAGTGGGTGTGCAAGAATTCCTACAACTACCAGTACCCCAACTACATCACGGGCATTGATTTCGACGACAACACCGGCAAGATGTACATCGGCGTGTACGACACCTCCGCCCAAAACCACTACCTGAAGGAGGTCAATCCTTCCTCCCCAACCGTGGTCACCGGCACGTGGCTCATGACCTCCACGTCGTACTACTACGACCACGGCGCTGGCCTTTCCGTCAGCATGCCCAACGTCATGTACAACATCTACTACATGAACACGGACTACAAGAGCAAGCACTTCCACTACACCATGGCCAGCGGGTTGCTCTCCAGCCAGGGCGAGCGCATCATGCCGGGTGGCGGCCACTACGGCATGGTCGACACCGACGACAACAAGGTCATGTTCTCCTGTCACTGGTCGAGCACCAGCTACTGCAACCAGGGCACGCGCAAGGTCCACACTTACGGCGACGGCGCCCACTTCGACGTGCGCTCCTCCTCGGTGTCCTCACAGATGATCGTGGGCCAGACGACGTCGATTTCCCGCGCTGTCAACACCATCGACGTGGACGGTATTTTCGGCTCCTTCCCGACGGGCACCAGCGTCCGCGTGGACGTCTCCAACGATGGAGGCGTCACTTGGAAGGCTGGAAGCGTGGGTCAGAAAGTCACGTTTGCTAATTCGGGCACGTCCATCAAATGGCGAGCCACGCTCAACGGCACGGCCTCGAAAACGCCGGTGCTCGGCGATGTAGTCTTGTCGTACACCACCAACTACCAGACCAGCGGCTACTACTACGCCTACCAGTACATCGGTTCAGGCAGCAGCAGCGTGATCGCTGCCACGGTGGATTGGAACGAAACACGGCCTGCAGGGACCTCCATCACGGTGAACGTCGGTCACAAGACCAGTTCCTCAAGTTGCGGTACCGGGGGCTCCGGTGTCCAGTCCTACTCGTCGCCCAACACCACGAAATCCATGACCGGCTCCTCGTACTACTTCTGCGTCCGTATCATGCTCTCCACGTCGTCCACCGGCGTCACGCCCTCCATCACGGACCTCTCGATTGCGCTCCATTCGAACGCGCCGCTCCAACCGGGGCTCAACATCGATGGGAAATCCGCATGGAAGCGCTCTGCTCAATCAGGCGCGCTCATCGGGCCGACGACCGTCACGAGCCAACAATCCGGCAACACCCTGTTGCAGAAACTCAACGACGCCATTCCGAACACCGGCTCAGGTACGGTTGACATCCCGGTTGAACTCACCTCAGAATCGGCAGGAAAACTGTCCATCGTTTCGTTTGAAATCACTTACACGATGCAGACGACCAACCTCGACATGACCATTCCCGAGGGTGAAATTCTCCACGAGCGCATTACGCCCTACGAGGTCGTGTCCCGCCACGTCATCGGTGAAGCGGCCAACTCCATGGTGAGCGCCGAGCTGACCTTGATGACCGCCGGCAGCGCTGCCAACTGGCCCGTGATCTCATGGCAGTACGGCGACGTGTTCCCCGACCCGAACGACCCGGCACAGTACATCGAAGTCGACCCGACCTCGTATTCGATTGAAAGCAACGGCATTCTCGAGATTCATTGGAAGTTCTTCATCACCAGCGAACTGCCTGACCAAGACAACGTTCGCTTCCGCGTGGGTTGCCTTGACGACAGTGGCACGGCAGGCTTCGCCCCTGAACCGCTGACCTCCGACGAGGGCCTGCGCGTGAACCGCTCCTTTGGCCTGGGCTGGCTCAACGTTCGCGACAACGACGGTGAGCTCACCTCGTTGGACGTAGAGGACGGCTCTTGGGTCGCTGCCGGTGAGCAACTTCACTTCGTGGGCGCCATGTGGTTCCAAGACACTGACGACGCCCCCAAGGACAGCGCCTTTGACGTTCGCATTTCTCGAAACGGCTACGTTGAGGCGACGGCACGGGACACCACCAACAACAACGGGTCGTTCTTCATCTCCATCGACCTCCCGTCCATCGACGTGGCTGACGGCCTCACCTACGAAGTTCAAACTTACAACGAACGCAACCCCGACCACGTCCAACAACCCAACAGCGAATGGCGACGCACCTTCCTTGTGGACGCCACACATCCCGAGCGCAAGCAGGTCGTTCCGGTTGACGATGCGTACGAGGCGGCGACCAACGAGCAAACGATCCAAGTGCTGGTCGAGGACAAGGTTGGCCACCCGATGGAACTCGAACTCAACTACTGGGTGGAAGCTGACCACGACGCCAATCGCAACGGTGAGGCCGACCCCGAAGAGTACGTCTCCAAGGCAGTGTCCAACACCACCGAGGCGCGCTCCAAGTGGTTCATCACGACCATCGACACCTCTCGCAACCCGAACATGGGGCGCGTGTCCTACTTCTGGGACGGTGGCGACCAAGCAGGCAACCCGCTGCACTTCACCGTCATGAACGACGACGACGAGGTGTTGAAGTTCGAATCCAGTGATGGCTTCCTTTACGACGATGCGACCTTCCGCACCCGGAAGGACTCCACCGCCATTTTTACCGGTTTGGAGTGGTTCGGCCACGAGGACAACGAAGCCGTCTTTGCGGGCATGGAGCAAACCATCTCGCTCGGTTTCATCGATGCCAACACCGCCATCGACTTCGAGTTCATCTCCCTCGTGTTTGACTTTGAAGGTCCCAACCCAGCCCGAGACGCACAGAGCATCTCCTACTCTGGTACCAACAACACCTTCTGGTCGGATTCACCCTACATTCACCTCTTGCCAACCAGCCGCATGGTGCAAACCACCAACGAGTCGGGGTTGCCCTGGATCCTGCTTGACTTCCACTTCACCTTCAGTTGGGATTGGCCCGACGAGGAAATGGGTGATGTAGCCTTGGTGTACAAGGAATTGGGCAGTTCGGACCCCAGTCGAATCCTGTTGCTGGAACACACGTTCCGGGTGGAAAACGACCTGATGCTTTCGCCCACCGACTTCGCGGTTGAGGACATCAGTGAACCCCGGACTGGACCGGTGGCCGACGGCAGTCGCGTCCGAAAGGACGACCGCTTGGCCTTCACCGGGCGCGTGGTCTACGAAGGCAGTCAAACGCCGGCGCCTCGAGACGTGGGCATCCTCGTCGAGGTGTTTGACGGTGAGAAACTCTGGTCCGACGGCTCGTTGACCAGCGACGGCGGCTACGCCGTTGAAGTGCCGCTTTCCTCTGCGCTGACGCTGCAATCCTCGCCTTCCCGAACCTGCTTGATTTCGATTACGAACATCCCGGGTCGTGGTGAAGACATGACGGGAACGTTGGTTTCGACCACGCTCCAGGTCGTGGTTGACGACGCAGCGCCGCGTGTGACACGCCGTGTCGCCCCACTCAACGTCATCGACATCTCAGCCACCAACGACCTCACGCAGATCGAAGTGGAGTTCCAAGGCACCGAAGACGCTGATTTGACCGGCTCAAAGCAGGTGGTCCACTGGGTGATGCGCGACGCCACTCGAACGATGACCATCGGGGCCGGCTCCACGTTGTTGGGCATGCAGCAGGACGGCCAGAACGTGATGTGGACGGGCGTGGTCGACATCACGGCTGGCGGTACCATTGACCCCAAGGCCGGTGATTTCGTTGGCTTCTATGTGACCGGCTACGATGCGGCCGGCAACCAATTCCCCGTCGTGTCCAACTCTGAGGCCAGCCCCATTCCTGAATTGGCATCCGACGACATCGACTTCGAGCGTCAATGGGTGCGTTTGGGCGCTGTGGGTCCCGAACTGCGGGTCAAGAACATCGTGATGAGCGACGACCACATCGCACCCGGTGCCAACATCGACATCACGGCCACGATTTACAACGCTGGGGGCAACACCTCCTCGCAATTCAAGGTCGCTTTCTTCGCTGGGTCAGCGGAGAAGCCGTTTGACGTCGTTCGCGTGAACGGCATTGACGCCGGCGAAATGTACCCGGTTTCGGTTGTTTGGGAATCGGAGGACGTGGACCGTGTTCGCGTCGTGGTTGACTACGAGGATGAGGTCCCAGAAGCCAACGACGATGACAATTCAGCCGAACACGCCGTCACCATCGCTTACGGTCAATACCTCGGTTGGTTCGACTCCGTGCGAGAACAGCCACTGGCGTGGATGTTTGCCATCCTGAGCATCATGACCCTCGCCGTGGTCTTCACGGTCGCCACGCGCACCTCCATCGACTACGGTGAAGGTGCCTTTGCCGAGGACGAAGAGGACTGGGAAGACGAGGACGACGACGAAGACGACTTCGACGACGACGATTGAGCGCCACGCTGAGCGTTGAGGAAAGCCAAATCCTCAAATGCAGTGGGCAGAGGCCATCTCCACGAGGGTGGGGAGAGTATGTCACGCGTCTTCTCCCGTCTTCATCCAAACATTGCGGCTGCGCTGGAGGAAAAAGGGTGGGAGCCAACGCCCGTCCAAGAGAACGTGCTGCCCGACGTGATGGAAGGCCACGATCGCCTCGTCATCGCTCCCACCGGGTCTGGGAAAACCATGGCGGGGATCCTGCCCCTGTTCCATCGGTGCCTCGAGGAGGGCTGGCCTTCCATGTCCATCCTCTACATCACGCCGCTTCGGGCGCTGAATCGAGACGTTGACCGGCGCTTGACCGAACTGGCCGAGGCTGTTGGTTTGCGAGTTGATGTTCGTCATGGCGACACCACCCAAGCGCAGCGTGCCAAGCAAACGCGGAAACCACCGAACCTCCTGGTCACCACGCCAGAGACCTTCCAGCTCATGTTCAGCGGCAAAAATTTGCGCGCCATGTTGAGCACGGTTCAAGCCGTGGTGGTGGACGAGGTCCACGATTTGGCCGCTTCGGAGCGAGGTTGGCAACTCGGTGTGGGGCTTTCTCGCCTCGAGGCCCTCACAGGCCGGCCCGTTCAACGGCTGGGGCTTTCGGCGACGGTCGGCAATCCCGAGGCCGTCGCTCATTGGCTTTCACCCGGCAAGGCAACACCGCTCATCACCACGGGTCAGCGCACCACGAAACTCACGGTTGAATCACCGACGCCGCTTCCCGAGGATGAAATCGGGGCCATCGATGCCGCCCTCAGTCCCAAGCAGCACGCCGCTTACCGCCACCTTTGTCACATTTTGCGAACCCAATCGCCCTGTTTGGTGTTCGTGAACAGTCGAAGCGACGCAGAGACCTTGTCCACGCGGCTTCAGGCGATGGCACCAGACCTCAAGATCGGTGTGCATCACGGGTCGCTTGCGGCCGAGACGCGTCAACAAATGGAAGATGAGTTGCGCGACGGGACCCTTTCGGGATTGGTGTGCACCTCCAGCCTTGAACTCGGCATCGACGTCGGGAGCGTCCGCCGTATCGTGCAGGTTCACTCTCCCAAATCGGTTGACCGTATGCTGCAGCGCGTGGGGCGTGCCGACCACAGGTTGGGCGGGGTGGGTCGTGGCCATGTTCTTTCGTGGGACGTTGACCATTTGCTTGAGTCGGCGGTCGTGGCCCAGCGGGCCATGGTGGGCGAAATTGAACCGGTGGTGTGGCGTCCACGCCCGGGTGTCATCGCTGCCAATCAACTGGTGTTGATGGTGCACTGTTTCAAGGCGGTTAGCATTGACGAAGCCACCCGACTTCTTGCAGCAGCGCCTCAGTTCGAAGGCTGGCAGCGGGCTGACACCGAGGCCATCTTGCAGGTGCTCGCCGAACGCTGGGTGTTGCGGTTCACGCCGGTGCCCAGCGAAGTACCGTGGTACCGCTGGCCCAAGGCCGTCTACCGGGTCGCCCATGAGGAAGCCCTCGCTCGAGGTGAGGAACTTCCCGAAGAACTGCCGCTCTACAACACGCCCGACGAAGCGATTCCACGGCTTTACACCGAACGAACGGTGGATGTGCCGAAGCGATTTGCTCGAGGCTGGTTGTCCACGGCTGGAAAGACGCGCGAATGGGTGTCCAATCACCTGTCGATGATTCCCGACAAGAAGACCTATCGCGTTCGTGATGCCGTCACTCGACGCAGTCTCGGAAACGTGGACGAAGCCTTCGTTCTCAGCCTCAACGATGCCGGTGAGGACGATGATGGAACGCCTCGGCGCTTCGTCATCGCAGGGCGAACTTGGCTCATCGTGGACGCCGACCCTGAGCAATCCGAATTGCTCGTGGCGCCCGTGAATGACCACGGCAAAGCACCTCAGTGGCTGGGTGAATTGCCGCCCGTGCCTGAATCCGTGGCTCGCGACGTGGGCTACCTTCGCCACCTCATCGCTCACGACCTCGGCCTGCTCAATGCGCCGCAACAACCCGAACTGGACCCGCTGGCCTTGGTGCCGCCACGAACGGCAGGGCTGCTCGACTATCCGCTTGACGACGAGGCCAGAAGCATGCTCGCTGAAACCATCGCCGCTCACGTTGAGGCCACGGGCACGTTGCCCACCGACCGGAAGATGACGTTGGAGGAGCGCGACGACGCCTTTGTCCTGAACTGCTGCCAGGGCTCGAAGATCAACGAGGCCTTGGGCAACTTCCTGCTCGCCATGGCCTCGACCAAATCGGGAAGTTGGGGGCGCCTCATCGTTGAGCCCACCCGTATTGCGCTTCAGGTCGGCGGTGTACGACCCGAGGACATCGTGAGCTGGCTGATGGAGACACCGCCAGAAGCGATTGAACAACTTCTCAGCATCACCGTGCCAAATTCCCGTCAAGTCCGGTGGCGATTTGCGCAGGTGGCCAAAATCTTCGGCATCTTGCGCCACGGCGTCGACCCGCGTCGCATCAACCTCCAAGCCCTGCTTCGCAAATACCGGGGGACCGTCGTCATGGAGGAGGTGCTTTCGAAACTCTTCCACGAGCGCATGGACGTGAAGGGCGCCACCGACGTGCTTCGAGGACTCCAGTCCGGTGTGCTCTCGCTTGAGATCACGGCGCAAGGTCCGCTGGGCCTGTCCAACCGCACACAAGACGACATGCTCCTTCCCAACTGGGACAATGCGGCCCTGCGAGAGCGTCTGCGTGGCCGCCTCACCAACGAACGTGCGGTGCTGTGCTGTTTGCGATGCCGCGGCATCCGTCGCTTCCGCGTCGCACGATTTGAGTCCATGGACCGGCCGGGCACCTGCCTCAAGTGCGGCGGAAAGCGCCTTGCTTGTGCCCGCGAAGGGCTGCAGGAGATGCTTGAGAAATGGGTCTCATCCGACGACCAGAAGGAGCAGGACCGGATGATGAAAAATGCCGATTTGGTCGCTAATCGAGGCATTGAGGCCATCATGTGCCTGATGGGACGTGGCATCGCTGAAGCAACGGCGAATCGGTTGCTCGTGAAGGTTGCACCCGGCGATACCGAGGGCTTGCTCCAAGCGATTCACAAGGCCGAGGTCGAATACGCTCGAACCCGTCGCTTCTGGGGCTGACATTGCTGTTCAGGCCTTGGTGGCCGGCTCTGCGCTGTCGAAGGTGGGCGTCTCCAAGGTCTGCACCTCGCTGAGACTGAGTCGCAGCACACCCGCTGCCAGCAGTGCGGAGAGGATGAACAGCGCCGCACCGGTGAACCCTGGCGTACCGATGCCCACCCGGATGGTCACCGTGGAAAGCACGAAGCCGGTGTTGCGGGCCAGTTGGGGAAAGTCCGTGATGTGCTTGTAGGATACGAGGAGGATGATGATGTCGGAGAGGATGAGGAAGGTGAAGAAATCAAGGAAAAACACCGTGCGGCTGAGATCGCCTTCACCGTCCAAGGTGCTCATTGACCACGACGTGAAGGAATACAGCGCCAACACCACGTACACGCCGGCCAGGCCGCACGCCAGGGCCTTCTTCTGCTGAACGAAGCGCGTTACGCCCTCATCGGTGTCATCGTCGTGTTTTGACGTCAGGGTCACCCGTCTGAAGTACAGGGCCGTGGTGAAGAGCACGAGGAAGGCCACAGCCTCGAGTGCAATGAGCGCCACATCACCGTCCACGGTGGTTCCCGAGGCTTTCTCAACGTCAGCCAAATTCTTGAACATATCACGCACCACGAGCAGGCTCATGACTTCGAACTGCTTTCCAATCGAGATGGAGAAGGATTCGGGAATCGCTCGGATGAGCTCGTAGACCTCGTAGGCGAGGATGATGGAGAAGGGGGTGTAGAGGGCGTCCAAGTAGGAGTCAAAGAAGCCGTTCATGTCGGGGACATCAAAGGATGAAAACTGATGGAGGGTGCACGCCAAGACGTGAAGCAAAAAGCCTGCAATCGCCGCGTTGATGGCCCAACCTCGAAGCCGTTCATCGGTGGCGTCACCGAGAACACGTTCGTAGAGGCTGACGCCGCTCATGGTTTCCAACCGGCAATTCTGTAATATGTAGGCCTGTTTTTTTCCCAAACGGGTTTTTTGCCGACCTGGAGTGCGCGCAATACAGGATTTTATTCACGCTGCGGCTTCCCACGAATCATGGCCTCGTCTCGATTGTTTGGGATGTGGTACCACCCCCTCTATACCAACGGCATTCACCCCGAGGCGCGCTTTCCACGCGACCGCTACCAGCGGCTGCTCAACCGATTCGAAACAACCGGGGCAAGCCAAGCGATGCGCATCACCCAACCCCAACCTGTCGCCAAAGCGCTTTTGACGCTCGCTCATGATGCGGACTATGTCGACCGATTTTTCGCCGGCGAACTGTCGGAGAAGGAGGAGAAGCGCATCGGATTGACGCCGTGGACGCCGGCGATGATCGAACGCACGCTCGTGCTTTTGGGCGGTGCGGTGGAAGCGACCGAACACGCCGTCCAAACAGGCGGCTTCTCGGGCAACATGGCCGGGGGTACGCATCACGCGCACCGGGATTTTGGCTCGGGTTATTGCGTGTTTAACGATTTGGCCGTGTGTGCCCTGCACGCGCTTGAACACCTTGGCGTTGAACGCGTGGCTGTCGTCGACCTTGACGTGCATCAGGGCGACGGGACGGCAACCATCCTCGGCGACGAACCTCGAGCCCTCACCATCTCGGTTCACTGTTCAACCAACTTTCCGTTTCGAAAGTCGGTGAGCGACCACGACCTTCCCGTGCCGCCCGAATCGGGCGATGCCGTTTATCTTGACACCGTGCGAGAGGCGCTCGACATCTGCGAGGCGTTTGCGCCCGATCTCATCCTCTACCAGGCCGGTGTGGATGGTCTCGAAGCGGACGCCTTGGGCAAGCTCAACGTGTCGCGAGAGGGCATGCGACAGCGTAACCACCTCGTGTTTGAGGCCGCTGAAGCGCTTGGGATTCCGCTGGTCGTGTTCATGGGCGGTGGCTATGCCAAGCCGATCGATGCGTCGCTGGATGCCTTCTACGACCTGTTCACGGATGCTGCTGCGTGGTACGATTAAATCCGTGTACAAGGGCACCCTTGTATACGCCTTTGAGCACAACCCTAGCGAACAAACAGACCCACTGCAACCCCTTCCAACCGTTTTTGGGAGTTGGATGGGTAATCGGATAACCCCAAGCATTCTATCCGAATTATTTTGTTAGTGGATTGTGTTCATTCACACTTTTTTCATCGAAATCATCCTTTTCATCGTCTTTAATCCCACTTTCCGGATGATCAATTCACCCGTCAAAAAGATAAGAAGAGAAACTCCAAAATCTCCGATGATGTCTACAAGGAAAAA
>CAXRAL010000002.1:0-56821 GCA_964228815.1 Candidatus Poseidoniaceae archaeon | reverse complement strand
CTGCTGACCAAGCGTGTGATTTCAGTGCTGCTTTCCTTTGGCTATTCGCGGGCCAAATTCTTCGGTTGGTAAGGACCACCTGTTGGCGGCCGATGACCAAAGCCCTTTGACGGTCGCCCATCACCCGTGGTTCATGTGGGGAGTCACGATGTGGTTGGCCCTCGGCGCCACTGCGTGGCTGCTGGTCAAGCCTCGCCTCCATGAAGAGCAACCGATGCTCTCAACCGTCCTTCACCTGGCCATGGCGCTTCCCTTCGTGGCGCTCGCCCGTCTGTTCCTCGTGAACGACACGTCCGTGCTCCACGTCGCCGCCTTCGGAGGAGAGGAACTCCCGTTCAAGTACCGGTTTGCAGCCACTTGGGCGGCCCGTGAAGGGCCGTTGTTGATGTGGCTCGGGTGGATGTCGTTGGTGGCTTGGTTGTGGCGTCGACCCCTCCCCGGGGAACGAGGAAGTACCGTGGACGTGCACGCCTGGCGCCTTCGTTTCATGCACCTCATGAGCCTGACCTTGCTGCTGGTCGCCTTCTCACTTGATCCCTTCAAGGCCACACCGGCGTTCTTCATGGGTGCGGGCCTCAATCCGCTCCTGCAGACCGACCTGATGGTCATTCATCCACCGCTGATTTTCCTCACCTACGCGTTGTGCCTTCATCTCACGGCGATTGCCCTGTCGGCCGCCTACACCTCAGAAACCAATCAACTGGGCGAGCGCATGCTTCATCTGGCGCGCCCCGGCTTGCTCATGGCCACGCTCGGCATCGGACTTGGCGGCTTGTGGGCCTACCTCATCCTTGACTGGGGCGGCTATTGGGCGTGGGACCCGGTCGAAACCGGTTCCTTCCTGCCGTGGCTGGCCCTGGTCGCCATCGTTCACCTTCGCACCCGTCCGGGCACCGTCCGCCCGGAGGTCTGGATCGGCGGTGGCCTCATCACGGGAGCCTTGGCCTTGTTTGCCACGACGGTAACCCGGGCGGGCGGCGTGTGGGCGTCGTCGGTTCACACCTTTGTCACCAGCGACACGAGCACGCCACCCAGCGATGTCTTCGGCCGCTTGATGATCCTTCGAGACGATCCCGCTGGCACCGAGGTCATGACCTACGTGGTGTGGATGTTCGTTCTCATCGGGTGCTGGTTGGCCGTTCAGCGCGCTGCGTCCAGCCAGCGGCCCTTGCAACTGCAACAAAGTTGGGTCATGTCAACGCCCGCTGTCCTTGCGCTTCTCGGCTGCTTCGTCTTCACCGGCAGCAACGGCGAGGGCTTGTCCTGGGCCAACTTACCGAACATCGTGTTCCTCCTGCCCGTCGTGATTCCCCTTCTCCTCGTCGGTGGACCCACCGAGAAAGAGAAGAGCGAAGCATGGAGCTACCACGGCTTGACGCAGGCACCACTGGACGTGGCGTTCACGCTGCTCGTCTACGGCTTGACCACCGATGTTTGGGTGGCCCTGGCGGCCACCGTCCTGTTCGTCCCGTTGTACCGGGCCGACGACGCTCTCAAGGCATGGCCATGGGCGGCGGCGGGCGTGATGCTGGGCCTGTCGTTGGCGTGGTCGGGCGCCCTGAGCATCGGTGTGGCGGGTGTGATGTTGCTGGCCTTTGTTCTTCCGTGGCTTCTCGCCCCGCAAGATGAGGACAGTGCGTCCGTTTCACTCACACAGCGCAAACACCAGCAACGCATCGCTCTCTGGGGCAGTGTGGTGCTGGTCAGCCTCTACCTTGTGCTCACGTGGGCGTTGTTGCTGACCAGCATCGATGCCGTCAACTTCGAAGCCCACGAACTCTACGGCGCACCCTTCCTTGCTGCTGTGGGCGCCGGCCTGTTCACCTACACGCGCCGAAAGGACAACACCAAGACCAACCTGCAACTGCTCGGCGGGGCGTTGGCCATCTCCGTCTTGGGCTTGGTGTTGGCTCCGGACGCATTCGGCGGTGATTCAACCACGATGGTCTCAGAGCACCTCACCCGCGGCCACATCGTCTGGATGTCGCTCCCTATGTTGGCCCTGGCGGTTGCACCGGTTGGCCGAGAGGTCGCTCGGCAGTTCTCCACTGCACAAGAGAAAGGCACATGGAAGCGAATCCCGCTCGGCGCCCACGTCGTTCACCTCGGGTTGCTCGTGTTGTTGCTCGGGCACCTCTCGACCACGGTGCTGGTGGACCGGGGCGACGCCAGTCATCGTGTTTCACTCATCAAGGACGAGGTGATCGTTCACAACGGTCTCGGGTTTGAATTCGTCGGTTTGGAACTCGAAAGCGAAGACCTCGAAGTCGGTGACGGTTTCATCGGCGTTCGAATCAAGGTGTACGAGATGGAGGGCACCTCCATTGGTTCACAAATCGGCGAAGTGGTCCCCGGCACCCTTCGGTTTGACAGCCAGGGCATCCCGCGTTCGGAAGTGGCCACCCTCACTCGTCTGACCGGCGATGTGGTCTTCATTTTCGACGGCAGCCAAGCAGGCGGCCTCATGGCCTCTGCAGGCAGCGACGGTTTGGACAGCATCGAGTTGGTTCGGGTGACGGTCTACGACCTGCCGCATTCCCACCTTGTGTGGGTGGGCTGGTGCGCCATGATGGGCGGCATGGCCCTCGTGGCTTGGGCGGGCACCGGACAGGGCAAGAAACTCGTGAAGGGAACGCCTGTCGAGGGTGCCGAGGAAGAATAACCACCTCCAATGCAGTTATGAAGGGGGGGCTGGTCGCCGAATCATCCCCTTGGAGGTAGCACCATGGAAGAAGGCACAATTGTCCACGTTGATTACGAACTCTACAACGGCGAAAGCGGCGACTTGATCGAAACCACCCGAGAAGCGGTGGCCAAAGAGCACGAGATGCACCAAGAAGGCCGCTCCTACACCCCCATGGTGTGCGTGGTCGGCGGTGGCAACCTCATCCCCGGTTTCGAAGCAGCCCTTGCTGACGCCAAGGCCAACAAGGAAATCGAAGTCACCATCGAGCCCGCTGACGCTTACGGCGAAAAGGACCCGCAGCAGATCGAGACCATCAGCATTGACAAGCTCATCCGAGCCGTCAAGGACCCCAACTCGCTCTACATCGGCGCACCCGTCAACATCGGCAACCGCCAGGGCTACCTGTCCTACCTCGCTGCCGGTCGTGCTCGCATCGATTACAACCACCCCATGGCCGGAAAGACCCTGAAGTACAGTTTCAAGGTCGTGAAGGTCGTTGAAGGCAAGGAAGAGCAAGTGATGGCCCTCCTCGAGTCCAACACGGGCCACAGCGACTTCGGCGTGGCGTTTGACGGCGACGACCTCAACATCACCATCCCTCAGACCATGCTGTTTGACACCAACGCTGCCATGATGAAGTTCCGTCTGGTCACCATCATCCGAGACGCTGTTGAGTGCGGTAAGGTCTCGTTCATCGAAGTCCACGAACCCCGTGGCTTCGGCGTTGCCGACGAAGAAGACGATGGCGATGACGGTGAAGCCGAGGACCTCTCCAAGCTCTCCGTGGCTGAACTCAAGGAACGCCTCAAGGCCGCCGGACTCCCCGTTGGTGGCAAGAAGGCCGACCTCATCGCTCGCCTTTCCCAAGAAGAAGAGTGAATCCGTAGGAAACCCGATAGCCAAGCGGGCGCTCGGCCCAATTGGAGAGGTGCGTGAACATGACGGACGATGTCAATTCCTCCCCGTTCACCACACCGCTTCCTGACGACGTCTACTCCACCACGGAAAAGGCCGTCATTTGGACGGCCATCGGCCTCGGTTTGGCCGCTCTTGCCGGCCTGATGTTGGCATACGACACCGTGTGGACTGAAACGCTTCGTCCCATCATTTGGGAGCCGGTGGTCAAGGATGCCGGGGCTGCCGGCGACGCCGGATACACACCGCAGAACACGGCGATTTACACCTTGAGCATGCTCGGATGCGTCGTCCTTCTCCAAGCCCTCTTCAGGAAATGGAGGTTGCCAACCGACGAGCGCATGACCCTGGCGCTCATCGCATGGGTGTGCCTCGCCCCCGTCCTGCGAGTCCTCGAAGATGCGGATTTTTTCTCATCCTCACAAGACGTGTTGTTCATCTCGCCGATCATTCACCTCCACCTGGCAGGTTGGCTCGTCGGCGTGGCCCTCCTCAGCCACCTGCTGGCGGGTCGCTTTGACGGCCATCACGGCGACGAGGCCCAAGAAGCCCAAGCCACGTTGCTGGGCGGCCTGCTCTTCGTGCTGCTGATGGTGCACTGGTACTTCCTCTACCGACCTGCCTACGCCGTTCATGACACAGAATTCACCCTCGCCACCGCAGGATTGGCCCTCACGGCTGCCGTGCTGTGGGCGACCATCGTATGGACCCGGGCATGGCCGGCCATCACCCGCGGCATGTTGGCATTTGCCACGAGTGCCGTCGTCATGGGGGTGGCCCATTGGGTGCAATTCATGGTCACCCCGTGGGAACAGGAAAGCGGTTTTGCGTCGGGAGAGCTGACGTTTTGGCCGATTTGGGTCGTCTTAGGGCTTCCTGGCCTGGTGTGCTACGTGCTGTATCGCATGGGGAAAGAGGACGCTCAGCAACTTCGACTCACCGGCTACACCGCAGGCGTGCTCCCTGGCCACATGGGCATCAAGCAATGGGAGGAAGAAGCCGATGTCTGGGCCGACCACCCTGTGGAATTCCTCTCCAACAAAGCCCTGCTGGCTCACCCCATGGTGCTGGGCATGGTGTTTGGCCAACTGTGCGATGGCTTCGCCACCATGGTGGGCATCGACATGTTTGGCTACGGCGAGAAGCACCCGGTGAGTAATGCTGTCATCCAGTACGGTGGCAGCATCAATGAGATGCTTGGCATCGACTGGGGTGAAGGCGCTTGGCTGTTCGCCTTGGTGAAGGCCGCCCTCGTGGGCCTCATCGTCTGGCTGTTCGTCCAAATGCGGGTTGAGCAACGGCAGCAACACTTCCGACTTCTCATCGTCCTGGCGGTGCTCATCGTTGGACTGGCGCCGGGCCTGCGCGACATCGGTCGATTGATGCTCGGTGTCTGAGGACCAATCCTCGGCTTGAATGGAATTAAGTGCAGGCCTCACCTCGGTGGGGATGAGGGCTCAGCATGGACAGACTGCCTACCCGAGTCAATCGAGCCGACCCCGACTTCACCGCTCGAAAAGAGCACAACCTCGCCCTGCTCACCGAACTGCGGGAGCGCTTGGAAACCGCTTCACAGGGCGGTGGTGGAAAATACGTTGAACGGCATCGTTCCCGAGGGAAGCACCTTGCCCGTGAACGCATTGAGCGCATCGTTGACCCTGGAACGGCATTCTTGGAACTCTCGCCGCTGGCCGCCTACGAACTCTACGACGGACGAGCCCACTCGGCCGGGATCGTCACCGGCATCGGCATGGTGCACGGCCGTGAGTGCCTGTTTGTCGCGAACGACGCCACGGTGAAGGGCGGCTCCTACTATCCCATGACGGTCAAGAAACACATTCGGGCGCAAACCGTCGCCCACGAGAACCACCTGCCGTGCATCTACCTCGTTGACTCCGGTGGCGCGTTCCTCCCCATGCAGGACGAGGTGTTTCCCGACATCGGGCACTTCGGCCGCATCTTCCGTAACCAAGCTCGCATGTCAGGCGATGGCATCCCCCAAGTGGCGGCTGTGTTGGGCTCGTGCACGGCAGGAGGCGCTTATGTTCCGGCCATGTCCGACGAATCGATCATCGTCAAGGGCAACGGGACCATCTTCCTAGCTGGCCCACCGCTCGTGAAGGCCGCCACCGGTGAGGAGGTCACCGCTGAGGAACTCGGTGGAGCCGATGTCCACACCGCTCAGTCCGGTGTCGCTGACCACTTCGCTGAGGATGAAAACGAAGCCCTGCGCATGGTTCGCAACGTCATCGAAAACCTAGGACCTTTCCAAAAAACCCCAGCCGCCATGGCCGAACCCGAACCACCGGCCCACGACATGGAGGACCTCATGGGCCTGATTCCTGCCGACAACCGAACGCCTGTTGATGTGCGCGAGCTGATCGCCCGAATCGTTGACGGCTCACGGTTCCACGAGTTCAAGTCCCGGTACGGCACCACCCTGGTGTGCGGCTTCGCCCACATTCACGGGCACAAAGTGGGCATCGTGGCCAACAACGGTATTTTGTTCTCTGAATCAAGCCAGAAGGGGGCTCATTTCGTTGAACTCTGCGGTCAACGAGGCATCCCACTGGTGTTCCTGCAGAACATCACCGGCTTCATGGTCGGCAAGGCCTACGAGGCTGGTGGGATTGCCAAAGACGGCGCCAAACTGGTCACCGCTGTATCCTGTGTCAACGTTCCCAAATTCACCGTCATCGTCGGCGGCTCACACGGTGCCGGCAATTACGGCATGTGCGGCCGAGCCTACGACCCTCGCTTCCTGTTCATGTGGCCCAACAGCCGCATCTCCGTGATGGGCGGCCCTCAAGCGGCTGACGTCCTCACCACCGTGAAACAAGACCAGCGAACACGTGAAGGGAAGGCACCCATGGAAGGCGAGGCATTGGAAGCGTTCAGAGCGCCCATCCTTGAGAAGTACGAAACCGAAGGCAGCCCCTACTACTCCACTGCCCGCTTGTGGGACGACGGCATCATCGACCCGAGGGACACACGGGACGTCTTGGGGCTCTGCCTCGCTGCCGCCCGCAACGCACCGCTGCCCGACCATCGCTACGGCATCTTTAGGATGTAATATTTCAATTGAACATTTAATTTTTGAATTGGAGTTTTCAACATGACACACATGGACACCCCACCCACCACCCGCATGGTCTCGTTGACCATTGAAGGCGCACAGGCCAACCTCACGCTCACACGCTCTGACAAGTTCAATGCCATGAACGTGGACATGATCCAGGAGCTCATCGCCGTGCTTGAATGGACGGCAGAGCGCAGCGCTGGACGCCAAGATGCACTGCATGACGCCAACGGCACCCCCTACCTGCGCACGCTGGTGTTGCGGGGCGAGGGGAAGCACTTCTGCGCCGGGGCCGACATCAACATGATGCGAGATGCAGGTGCGAACACCCCAGAAGAAAACCGAGCAGATTCCGAGCGCCTCGACCGTCTGTTCAACGGTTTGTGGGCCCATCCCTGTTTCACCGTTGGCGCCGTGCAAGGCGTGGCGTTGGGCGGCGGCGCAGGATTGGTCTCATGTTGCGATTATGTCGTAGCCACGCAGAACGTTCGCATTGCGCTCTCTGAGGGCAAACTTGGTATTCTCCCCGCCGTGATTGGACCTTACGTCTATCGACGATTGGGTTCGGCCACCTTCCGTCGCTTGGCCATGCAGGCCAGTCGGGTCCGAGGAGAGGAGGCGCTTCGAGTCGGCTTCATCGAAGCACTTGTTGACGACCAGGAAGGGTTGGAAGCGGCCGTCTCGTCCATCGTGGCCGAAGTCATGACCACGGGGCCGTCTGCGGTGACGCTCTCGAAGGAACTCACGCTCGGGTTCGACCGCTGGACCGGCTCGGACGAAGAGCTCCGGAACTGGACGCTTGATTTCACAAGTCGAATGCGAGGCTCAAAGGAAGGTCAAGAAGGCTTGTCCTCCTTCCTCGAGAAGCGCTCACCAAACTGGAAGCCTGAAACGGAATGAGGAGGGATTGCAATCAACGTCTTGGTGGCCAACCGTGGTGAAATTGCGTGCCGGATTCTCCGCGCATGCAAGGAAGCCGGCCACCCCACGGTGGCCATCTGCGCACCCAACGATGCAGGCAGCCTGTTCACCGAAATGGCCGACGAGGTGGTCATGCTCAAAGGCGAGACCATCGCTGATACCTACCTTGACCAGCAACAGATCATCCAAGCCGCGCTCAACACCGGCGCCACCGCCATCCACCCCGGCTTTGGCTTCTTGTCGGAGCGAGCCGAATTCGCTACGGCGGTCCAAGCGGCCGGCCTCACGTGGATTGGCCCTTCGGCCATGGCCATTGAGAAGATGGGCGACAAGATGACCGCTCGCCAAACCATGCGGGCGGCTGGTGTACCGGTGATTCCCGGTGAAGAAGTGGAAGAGTCCAATGAAGACAGCGCGCTTGAAGCCCTGCGTCAGGCCGCTGAGCGTGTCGGCTACCCGCTCCTCCTCAAAGCCTCCAGCGGTGGAGGCGGCAAAGGGATGCGAGCCGTTCACGACCCTGCCGATTTTGACACCGCTGCAGCAGGTGCTCGACGAGAAGCCGTGGCTGCTTTTGGCGACGGCCGCATCTACATCGAACGCCTGCTCTCCGGCTCCAAGCACGTTGAAATCCAAGTGCTCGCAGACCAACACGGCCGGACCGTCCACCTCGGAGAGCGAGAATGCAGCGTTCAACGCCGGCACCAGAAGGTGTTCGAGGAAGCCCCAGGACCTACGATGACCGAGGCGCTGCGCGAAGCGATGGGTCAGGCCGCCGTGGCAGCGGCTGAAGCGGTGAACTACGTTGGTGCAGGAACGGTTGAATTCCTTCTGGCACCCACTGGGGAGTTCTTCTTCCTCGAGATGAACACTCGCATCCAGGTGGAACATCCTGTAACCGAGCTCGTCACCGGCGTGGACATCGTACGGGAACAACTTCGCATCGCCAACGGCGAGCCCATGTCCTGCGGTCCGCTGATGATTCGAGGCCATGCCATTGAGGTTCGACTCTACGCCGAGGATGCCGCCAACGGCTTCCTCCCATCCATTGGACCGTTGGCCATGTTCCGACCACCCGAGGGCCCTGGCATACGATTGGACACGGGTGTCCGTGAGGGCGACGATGTCACCCCGAATTACGACCCCATGCTGGCCAAACTCATCGTGTGGGCTCCATCCCGACCGGAGGCACTTGAGAAGATGCGCCGTGCGCTCGACGAATTCGTTGTGCTTGGAACGACGACCAACATCGAATTCCTCCGTGATTTGTGCGATGCGGGACCCGTCGTCGACGGTTCCACCACCACGACCACCATCGACGAGTTGTGGCCCAACGGGTGGAACCCGCCCACCGACACCGTGCTCGAAGACGCCGCCTTGCTCGTGGCCGCCAGCGCAGAGACGCTCGGGCTGCATCGAGTTCGCACAGCCAGCCGTGCCGGGTCGTCGGACGGCCCAGCGAGTCCATTCACCACCCTCAATCGGAGGTACCCCTGATGCAGCACACCTTTGCTTCCAGCGATGGCCCCGTGGAGGTTACGCTGACTCGCGACGGCGAGGCCTTCATGTTGGAAGGACAAACGCTGGCCCAGCACAACCGTGGCCGCCTCCACCTCACCCTACGGGACGGCCGCACCTGCCTTGCTCACGCCGCCAAGGTTGGCGATGTGTGGTGGGTTCATCTCAACGGCCGCACCTACAAGTGGGAACGCATTGAGCCCGGTTCTTCGGGCGCCGAAGACGAGGGTGGATTGGTCGCACCGATGCCCGGCAAGGTGCTTGAAGTACTCGTGTCGCAGGGCGACATCGTCCAAGCGGGGACGGCGCTTATGGTGCTCGAGGCGATGAAAATGGAGCACAGAATCGTTGCGGCCGCAGACGGGACCGTGGTGGCTGTTCACTACGAGGCTGGCGATCAGGTCGCTCAAGGTGCCGTGCTCCTCGATCTCGAGTGAAGTCTCATTCCACCCAACGACCCTCGTCCAGTGGAACAGATGACGATGGGAGTCGGTTGATGACATAGGTCCACGCCCAACGGGGCCCTGTTTCGGTCTCAACCTTGACCGGCACGCGAAGGTAGAGGCCAGATTGAGGGTCGACGGAGTCAACTCCCTCTATGGCATCGAGTTCCTCCAAGGCCCCGTTGATGTCTTCGCAACGGTACAGTTCGCCGTGAACGAGGCCTTCCTCGTCAAGACGTATCCCCGGGTAGTGGCCCAAGTGGTAGAGGCGGCCCTGAACATGACCGTTGGAGGGACCTACTGTTGCCCAAGAACGCATGCGTGGCCAGCGTTCCTTTCCTTTCATCAACGTCCCGTAGACAAAGACATGTTCAATCTTGGATTGCGCATCAAAATTTTGTATTGCCGAATTCAAATGTTCAATTGGTAATTTTCTCTTATTGAGGCCTTTTCGGATGAGTCCAGCGTACGCCTCTGTTGGCACCACCAGTTCACCGCGCTGATGCTTCGGTTGAACGACGTAGGTGATCGCCTCCACCACCTTCCCCTGCACTGTGATGACACGAACAGGCATCTGACGATACACATTGGGGTGGCCTTCTTTTCGATTCATCCATTTCCAGCCCTCCTCGGACAGGGAAAAGAGCGCCCCGGGAACAGCGGTGCCCCTCGAATCCTCAATCACGTCTGCAGCGCCGCCACCCCTTCCCTTCGAGCGGTAGTGAAACCGTAAAGAATGGTCCAGCAGCCAAGCAGGACCCACCTCGACCATGCTGGTTGAGTCGGCTGCTTTGGTGCTGCACCAAGCCGCCCAATCCTCGGCGTCAAGGTTTGAACCGTAGCCGAAATAGAGCCTTCCTGGGTTCATACTCAGCAATGTGGTTGAGGGTATTTCAAGACACAGGGCCTCGACAAATCGAGGGCTTTGCAAAGGAACACAAACGGACGGTTATAAGCGAAAAGAATGTGCAAAAATCATGCGAAATCCTTTCATGATGCTGACTGACTGGAGCGTCGACCGTCCAAAGCAAGCCTTTGCAGTGGTCATGTTGGCCATGTTCACGCTGGCCGCTGGTGGCATGCACCTGCAGTTTGACAACAGCGAGGACGGGTTCTTTCCCGATGACCCGAGCGTTGACTTGCTCAACGAAATCGAGTCGGAGTACAGAGCGAACCTCGATTTCATTCGGTTCATCGATGAGATTGAAGCTGAGGCCCTGCTTGAGGCGGAGACCTGGGAGCAACTGGCGACCATCGAAGCCATGATGCTCAACGACAGCAATTTCGAGCCCTACCACTACCCCTTGTTTGGCACCCAAGCCAGCAACGGCCCTGCCGGCCAGGCCATGCAATGGATGGCCCTGCAAGACGAGGAAACGGCTGCAGTTTGGCTCACAGGCCTGCAAGAAGCCGCCATTGAGGTGTTGACGGCGAACGACGACGCCAACCTCTCATCTGCCCTCGGCAACCTGTCCGCTGCGGCCGCCAACGTGCCCGGTGTTGACCCCATAACCCCCGAACGCCTGCTGGCTTGGGACGCCAGTGAACCCGCCGCATGGCTCGCTCGCATGAACACGGGCAACGATCTCAGCGATGAGCTCGGCATGCTGATGGGGCAACTTTCCGCCATGACACAAAACAGGACTCCGGCGCAGACCGGCCAGATTCTCGCCGTCACCGGGTCACTTCAAGGCCAACTTGGACCAATCATGGGGTTGCAATCCATTGATTTCCGAGCGGCTATTCTTTCGTGCTTGCCAAGCGACGATGCGGACGACCCGTGGGTGTCGGACGGCCCGGTGATGGTCACGCTGGTGGTCTCCAGCGAACCGTTGGATTACGACTACGAGATTCTCGGGGACGTGCAGGCTGATTTGACCGCTTGGGCCGAAGCGATGGAACTTGAGGTCGTCGCAGCGACCAACGACAGCGATGTACGCACCTTCTCGTTCGCCCAGTTTGCCGAAAACTCGAGCGCCACCATCGGCAAGGAAATCGGCATGTTGACCAGTGCCGCCATGCTGCTATTGGGCATCATCTTGTGGTTCAACTTCCGCAGCGTTCGAGAGACCGCCTACGTGCTCATTCTGACGGTGGTTGCTATCGCCGCCACCTACGGCCTCTCGGGATGGCTGCAGTTCGCCGGCCTAAACATGACCTTCAACGCCGCCATGAATTCCATCCCCGTCCTCTTGCTGGCGATTGGTGTTGACTACGGGCTTCACGTCGTGCTTCGCATTCGCGAGGAATTGAAGGAAGAAGAGCAGCGAAACCCGATGGGAAGGACCACCCTTCGGGACTTTGACAAAGTCTCTCGCCAACGAGCCATCCGACAGGGGACCATCCTGACGTCCATTGCACTGATGATCGCCATCACCACCGACATCGTCGGCTTCCTCTCCTTCCGCCTGTCCACACTGTCCTTCCTGCAGGTGTTCGGTACCGTGATTGCCATTGGTTTGTTCCTTATCTATCTCCTGAGCATCTCCGCCTTACCCGCCCTCATGCTCATGCTGCCCACCAAGAAACTCCCGCTGGAAAAGGCCAGCAAGGTTGAGGTGGGTCCGCTGTCCAAAGGACTCGGCCGACTCTCCACCCAACCGTTCAAGGTGGGTCTTATCGCTCTGGTGTTGCTGGCTCCGATGGTTGCCGGATTCCAACAGCTCGAAGTGGCGTTCGAACAGCGAGACCAACTGGACGAATCGGTACCCGTCGTGCAAGATTTCTTGCTCATCAGCGACGAGTTTGGCACCAGCCGCTCGCCCCTGTACGTGGTCATTGACGGCGATGTCATCACTGAGGAAGGGCGTGCCGCTTGGACCGCTGCCTTCGACACCATGTCGGCCCGAGACGACGTGAGCGGCGTGCCGACGGGCATTTGGGACGTGTACGAACAAACCCGCCTCCAGGATGCTGTCGTGGACGGATTCCTCCTCGCTGCCGAATCGGGTGACACCACCGGCTACGACGACCTTCTGACGTGGTCTCTCGAGAACACCACGGGCATTGAAGCGACCAAGAGCCTGCTCGCACGAGACGGCCTGCAGACCGTGCTCTCCTTCCAAGCCGACACCTTGGACTGGGGCGCCACCGTTGAGTTGGCTGAAAGCATCGAGGCGGCCCTTGACGACCTGTCGGCACAGGCCGGCGATGACTACACGCTGCGGCTGAGCGGTCGTGCCCTCATCAATGCCCAGACCACGGCTGACGTGGCCACGGCTTCGGTTCAATCAACGGGCATCGTGGCCGTGGTCATCCTGTTCATGCTGGTAGGGATTCACACCGTGCGCAACGGCAACGACCTGAAGGAAGGCGTTCAGCGTGGCGTTGTTTCGTGGATCCCTCTCATGATGGTGGTCGTGTGGGTCTACGGCATCATGGGCTACACGGGCTACAACATCAACTCGCAGACGGTCACCATTGGTGCCCTTTCGCTGGGCCTGGGCGTGGACTACGCCGTTCACTTCACGACACGGCTTGAGGAAGAAGCAGAGCATCGGCCGTTCGCTGCACCGGAAGAATGGGTGGCCAAATCCACGGCCACTACCGGGCGAGCCATGGCGGGTGCGGCGTTGACGACCGCCGGTGGCTTTGCCGTGCTCAACCTCTCGGCCTTGTTGCCGCTGCGCCTGTTCGGTCAGGCCTTCGTGGTGGCCATCACCTTGGCCTTGCTCTCGAGTTTGCTCATCCTGCCCGCTCTCTACAGCCCGTTCCTCAAGCGAACGGCGGCCAAGGCCCAAGGTGAGAGCGAATGAAGCGAGCCACCGTGTTTTGGTTCGCCAACATCATCGGGCCGCTGGTTTTGGTGTCGTACTGGCGTGGAGTCCAGGCTTTTGACGACCCGTCCGTGTACTGGGGTGAAGTTCCGACCTCCATGCAGTCGCTCATCGTACCGTGGATGTTCGTGGCTGCTGCAGGCTACCTGCTGATGATGCATCGATTCTTTTTCGCATGGACCGAAGAAGAGGTGGCTTCCTTGCAGTGGCCGTGGTCCTCGAACGACGGACGAGGTGTGCAGCGACTCATGATGCTCTATGCTGCTTTTTTGCTGTGCTCCCTGGTATGGATTGACCTCACGCGAATGTACATCGAAGGACCCTCAACGGTCCGCATGATAGCCATCGTGGCCGTGTTGTGGACGGCTGGTGCAGCCTCGGTTGGGTTTGCCGTGCTCGTGTGGTCGGCGCGTGAACGGCTCGAAGGCGCGACGTTGGCCGTCGCCGGCTCCGTCATGCTCTCGATTCAATGCACGTGGTGGGACGCCCTGTACTGGGTGATGAACTTCGGATTTTGAACAGGCGTTGAAATACCGACCACGGGGATTGGAGTCCATGGTCCGAGCTAAGCGACTCGTTTCTGTGATGGTCCTCTTGATGATGCTGGCCGGTTGCACGGCGGCGCCCGTTGAAGACGCCGTGGAAAACGAGGAGGAAGCGGTGCTCTCACCGGTTCCCGAGCGCCTCTCCTTTGTCGCACCGACCTTTGACCGCGAGGTGGACAACGGTTCAACCCACGATCTTCGCAACTCGTTCGACGGCCCCGTCTTGATGCTCTGGGTCGCCGCAGGCTGCAGTGGCTGCCACGACTGGACGGCCATGCTGAGTGAGGAATTGGAGGCCGGCAACATCTCCAACACCACCAACATCGTGTCCGTGCATCGCTATCCGGCGTTTGAGTCCATCAACGACGTCCGAGAGCGTTACACCAACAACAACAGCTCCACCTACACACCGTGGCCGTTGCTGCTGCCCTCGCAAAGCACCAATGTCATCGACGCAGAAACCGGACGGTTGACCGACGTGGACCTCTACCGAGCGTTTGAGATGCCAGTGACGCCCACCCTGCAGGTGCTTGACAGCGAAGGTCGGCTGGTGTGGACCTCCAAGACATACTGGTCCAACGCCACCGTGCTAGAGGAAGCCTTGAACATCATGGAGACGGGTGGCCTGTGACATGGTCGCCATGATTGACATCCTGTTTTGGTTCTCCAGCATCTACATCTTCCCGTTCTGGCTGATGATGTGGTTTGCCCCCACCCACGAGCGAACGGCTGCCCTGATGCGCAACGAGTGGGTCTACCTCGCCCCGTTGGCCGTAGCCTACACCCTCGCCGTGCTTCCGAACCTCGTCGACATCCTCGTGCTACTCGGAAGCGACATGCCCAGCCCCGACATCGTGGTGGAGATGTTCTCTGAGCGAGAGGTCATCCTGATCGGTTGGCTTCACTACCTGGCCTTTGACCTCTTCGTGGGTCGCTGGACCTGGCAGCGCTTGGTGGCCACGGGCAAGCCGATCTATGTCTCGTTCCCGGTCCTGCTGCTCTCCATGTTCGTGGCGCCCCTCGGTGCGCTCATCGGCATGATCGTCACCCGTGAGCACGTTGAAGCGACGACCCAGACGGTCTGAGGCCGTGGGACTTTAGCGTCGGCTGAGGACTAATAAGCGCCCGCAGGCAGGGTCGGAGGGGTACGTCATGCGCATTTGCTACGGGTTGGTTGGTATGACGCGGGGCCATGCCGCCCGTGCCATCGCCATCGGCCAAGAACTCATTGACCGAGGCCATGACGTACTGTTCTGTACGGACGGCGACGCCGAGGAGCTACTCGTTGCACGATTCGGTGAGGCGCGCGTGTTGCGAACCAAGATGCCAAGGTACTACGTCAAAAACGGCAGGCTATCGCTTTGGAGGACCGTGATGGGGAATCGAAGGTTTCTCTTCAGCCGACGGAAACTCGCCCAACCGGTGATTGCGCACATGAAGGGATGGCAACCCGACCTGACCGTCTCCGATTACGAACCCCTGATGTGGCAGGTTTCCAAAGCACTCGGCATCCCGCACGTGGCCGTCAACAGCCAGGAATTCTTCCTCTCAAGCCCCCTGCCAAAGGGAACCAGCCTTGCCCACCGCATCCAGGTCAAAGGAGGTGGTTGGATTGTCCGGAGGTTCTCACCCACCGCTGACCTCCGTATCGTCGGGAAGATTCTGGTGGAGAAACGGCCCAAAAGCAAGGCGAGCTTTGTTGGGGCGATTCTCCGAAAAGAACTTGAAAGCCTCACCTGGGAGCCGCAAGGCGAACATTTTGTCGTCTATTCGTGCCCGATGCTCCAACCTTCCCTGGCCGGAATCAACCAACTTGCTGGGCGTGAGCAAAAGCGCGGCAAAGTGTTCGGTGTCCCACCTTCAATGGTTGAAGGCTACGACTGGCTCGAGCACCAACCGACCTCGGAATCGAGCTTCCTCGACGCCGTCTGTGCCGCCGATTTTGCCGTGGCAACGCCGGGCAACCAGTTCATGGCCGAAACGCTGCAACTCGGGATTCCTGTGTTGATGACGCCCACGCCCAAGCAGTTTGAACAAGAGATCAACGCCAAGATGCAACTGATGGCACGACCGGACCAATACGCCATGTTTCATCCCGATGCAACCATCCCAGCCCCCTCTCTTGGCACCGACCGTACTGCCGACGCGTCCGGGCGCATCAAGACGGTAGAACTAATCGAGGCGCTTCACGAAGGGCTGTCAACGCCTGCATAGAGTTCATGATATGACTGCGAAGTCAACTGTATATCCGACGGCTGGGAAACCGGTCGTTCCCCCCGATGAGGAAGAACGTGCCGAACGGCTCGGCCAACAGGCTCGGTGGCTGATGGTGGCGTACGTTTCCCTCATGGGCGGCGCCTTGTGGTTCTTCCACGCGCAAATTTCCTGATATTTGAGCACCTCCTACCCTGGCCCGGGATGAATGAGCATTTGCAGCATCGGTCAAACAATGCATTAAGAGCAGAAACCGGGGATTTCGCACAGATGAAGAACGTCGGAGGAAAGGAACGCATCGCCCGTGCTGCGTTTGGCTCGGGCGTTGTTATCGTTGATTTTCTGGCGTCGGTACAGATCGAAATCGTGTTCCTGCTCGTCGGTTTGTGGGGTGTCCTCACCTCAGCCTTCGGCTACTGCCCGTTCAACGGCTTGCTCAACCGAAACACCTGCACCATTGAGCTTCAGCCGGCTCAATCGTGAATGGTTCAGGCATCGCCAGATTCACTGTACCAGTTGCCGTAAAAATTCTCAGCGTTGTCCACGCGTATGAACAGGTCGAGCGACGACCACACCAGGCTGTTGAACCCGCTCTCCATGCCTTCCTGGCCTCCGGCCTTGGCCGTCATGAACTCGAGCGTGTCCGAGGGTGAATGCCACTCCTGCCAGAAGGAAATGTCGCCACCCGGGCTGAAGAAGTTGAACGTCGGGTAGCCGGCGGAGAAAAAGGAGCAGTGGTCGGAAGCGCATGATTCAGCGATTTGCCAGTTGATGGGGTTGCCTTCGGTGGGGGTGTAGGCGAGGTCGTCCTCGATGGTCGTTCCCACCCACTCCATCATGCGGTTCATGTTGGTCTGGTTGGCGCCGGCGATGCTGATGTCCCAGTCGTATTTGGTCGGGGCAAACAGATCGCCAGTCAAGGGGTCGATGATCGGCTCGGTGAGCGGCGTGATGGGGTAGTTGAGCGACACCATGTCGAAGTTCATGTAGGCCTTGACAGAGACGTTCTCTGGAAGGTGAGCCACGTAGGCCAAGGAGCCCAAGAGTCCTTCTTCTTCGCACGCCCACAGCGCAGCGACTACGGTGTGGTCGAATTCCATCTTGGCCAAGGCTTGGGCCATCTCAAGGGACACCGTGGAGCCCGAGGTGTCGTCGTTGGCGCCCTCGTTGGTACCGCCGCTTGGGGGCGTGAAGGCATAAGCGATGTCAAAGTGGCCACCGATAACGATGTACTCGTCGGGGTTGGTTCGACCGTAGTTGTAGCCCACGACGTTGAGTTGGTCCGGGTCGTCTTCGTAGCGCGTGACCTCAACGTGGTCAAATCCGTAGCCTCGCATGTTCTCAGCCATGGCCTCGGCGGCGGCTTCGTAGGCAGCACCGCCTTCGTGAATGGAAGCCGAAGCGCACCAGCGGTTGTTGTACTGCGAGGTCAGCATGTCAATGGTCTGGTAGGCGCGGCGGCCGTCAACCAGCATCAATTCCGTGCTGTCCTGAAGGGGGAGGGTGGCGTTCCACGTTTGGTCGCCGGCCGTGACGTTGAACGAGACGCTGTCGCGCTCGGAATCGAGGACCAGCATCGTAACCCCCGCGGCGCTGGCGGGCAGCGTGAAGTTCACATCGTCTCGCAGCACGCCAAACTCGTCCATGAAGAACACACCGGGCGAACGACTGATGGTCCAGTCCACGGTGCTGGTGAAGTTGAGCGTCAGGTACTGGCCGCGGGTGGCCGAGGTGGGGTTGGCTTCGTCAGCGGCCAGCATTGGAACGATGTCTGCGGCCTCTTCCTCACCAAAGCATCCAGAGAGCGGTGCGATGGCAAACAACAAGGCGAGTAAGACGGCCATTCGACGCTGCAATTCATCAACCCCAGTTGCACGGTTCCAACACCGTTTGACCGCCCATGTAAGGCTGGAGAACCTCCGGTACGGCCACGCGGCCGTCGTCGAGTTGGTACTGCTCCATGATGGCGACCAAAGCACGAGATGTGGCCACAGCGGGGGAATTGAGGGTGTGTACGATGGGTTGGTTGGGGTGACCGGGTTGGCCGTATCGGATGCTCCACCGGTTGGCCTGATAGTCGGTGCAGTTGGAGCACGAGACGATTTCTTTGTACTGTTCGGCGCCGGGAATCCATGCTTCGAGGTCGTATTTCTTCGAGGCCACCGTGCCCATATCACCGGTGCAAATGTTGACCACTTCGTAGTGAATGTCGAGGCTGTTCCACAAGTCGATGCAGTTCTGGAGCAACTCTTCGTGAAGCGCCCAGGAGTCTTCGGGCTTCGAGATGATGATTTGTTCAATCTTCGTGAACTGATGCACTCGCCAGATACCGAGGTCGCTCTGGCCGTGGCTCCCGACTTCTCGGCGGACGCACTGTGACACGCCGACCATGCGAAGCGGCATCTGCTCATCGGGGATGGTTTCTTCCATGTACATGGCCGTGAGCGGGTGCTCTGAAGTGGCGATCATGTAGTACTTGTCCGGCTCAATGCCGTACATGACGGTTTCAAAATCGCCCAAATCGGTGACCCCTTCGTAGGCTTCCCGGTTCATCATGACGGGTGGCTGGACGAAGGTGTAGGCGCGCTCACGCAGGAAGTTGACGGCGTACTGCTGGAGTGCGAATTCCAATCGTGCAAGGTCGCCTTTCAGGAAGTAGAAGCGGCTCCCCGTGATCTTGGCGGCACGCTTGAGGTCGACCCACTTGTTCATCTCGATGAGTTCGTTGTGGGTTCGTGGCTCGAAGGTGAACTCAGGTTTGGTGCCGTGCACGGCATGAACGGTGTTGCCCGACTCGTCCTCACCAACGGGCACGTCGGCGTGGAGGATGTTGGGAATCGACATGCGTAGCCGGTCGCGGACGGCCATGGCCTCGTTGGTTTTCGCCTCCATCTCGGCGATCTTTGCACCGAGGTCAGCCACCTCAGCGAGAATGGCTTCAGCCGCGGCGTGGTCGCCGGCCTTCTTGGCTGCGCCAATGCCCCGAGCGGCCTCGTTCTTTGCCCGACGCAACTGGTCCGTTTCGTGAAGCAGGTTGCGCCAGGTCTGGTCGAGTTCGATGACCTTGTCGATGTTGTCGTGAGGCAGGCCACGCTTCGTGTGGTCGGCACGAACGACGTCGGCGTGTTCTCGGAACATGTTCATGTCAAGCATAATGATCACCACGAGATGTTGAAACTGAAAATATCGCCGCCGAGGAACAGCAGCCCGCCAATGAAGAAGCCCAGAATGGCGCCACCGTTGAGCAACGGCAACCCCGCCTGAGCCTTGCCTCGTGCCACGTAGGTCATGAGGGCGAGGTAACCGAGCAACGAGCCGACCAGCGTAGCCATGGCGACCTCAAACGCCGCACTGTCGTCCAACCACTGGATGGCGGACAGCACCAGCATGCCCGGGAAAATAATGTCGCCCAAGCCCATGAACATGGCTTCGCTGCCTTTCTTTGTGCGCTTGGGTTTGGCAGCGACGGGAGCGGGTCGGGGCTCTGTAGAGACCGGGCGCTTGGCGCGTTCGGTTTCCTCGATGAGGGAGTAGTCGCTGCCTTGCGGGGCGACGAGCAGGATGGGTAACCGCAGGCCCACCATGGTGTCGGCAAGGTCGAGCATGTGCTTTGATTTGTAGACCGCCCAGAAGTCGTAGACGGCGGCCAAGATCATGAACAAAATGGCCAAAGCGGGGACAAAGGTCACGCCCAACATCACACAAACCCCAGCCCCCAGCAGGACACCGGTGGTGTTCACGACGTACCACTCGCTGTGAACCACGAGAAGGATGAGGAGAAGCAGCGTGGCCACCAAACCGGCCAAAGTAGGTCCAGTGAGGAGTTGCAGCCCGTAAAGCGGAAACATGTCGGTGGTCAATTCACCGCGCTCAACCAGCGTGGCTGCGGCGCCTTCAACAGAACTGAGCACCACCAGTTCGGCCTCCTCGCCGTCAAGGGCAAAGAAGGCGGCTTCGGCATCCTCTCCCACCGGGAAGCTGGCCCGGTTGATGAGCGATTCCGTCTAGAGCCAGTGGGCTTGTCCGTCACCAACCACAAGCAGGTCCGTGTAGCTGGAGTTGTCCAAATCCGTGATGCGAATCGACGACACGCTGCTGACCAAGCCGTTGAGGTTCATGCGGTCTTGAACGGTGTAAGCCTCCTCGGCGTCCATGCTACCTTTCCATTCCACGCCGGTGATGGTGCCCGTGGATTCACCGAGCAAGATGAGTTGCTGATGACGGGTGTCGGGCTGAGATTTCGCCTCCTCAATGGTTTGACCCAAGAACGGCGACCAGCCGATGTCAACCGAGGTGAACGAGCCGTTGCCGGCCGGAGCGTGCTGGGTCAGGTAGGTGGCGTTGTTCAAACCACCAAGTCCCAGCGAAGGCGAAGTGGTCTCAAGCAGCACGCTGGCCGATTGGGCCGCGGTGGTCAGGGACCATTCGTCAGCGTCAAGCAGGTGGCTCTTCACCACACCATCACCAGTCAAGAAACCTGGAATGCGCCAGCGTGCTTCCTGTGTCAGAACGCCCGGGCTCTCATCGAAGGTGCGATAGCGAATCAATTCGTCAAAGGCGTTGGCGAGGTAAATGGCGTCCCCGGTCGACACTGCGATGGCGCAACCGCCGAACATGTTGTCGAGTGGAACCGGTTCGCCGTTGTCCCACACGTAGCAGGCAAAGCTCTCGATCAGTTCCCCGGAATCGATGTCCACCGACCAAGCGTAGGCGCCCGTTGCAAAGGTGAGGTGCTCGGCCGAAGAGGTCATGCTCACCGGTGAGTTCACATCGCTGACCTGATGGGCGTGGGTGTTGGTCCAAACCGGTTCAGCGTAGCCGTTGGAAGCATCCCAGGCGGTGATGTCGACGCTGGTGTTCACGTTGCCCGCACTGATGTTGTACAGAATGAACCCGTCATCGCCCCACGTGCCCAACATGACACCGTTTCGCTCTTCGGTGGATTCCACGACGAAGGGGTCGGTATCAAAGTCCAGCACCAGCATGTGAGCCAGCGGCACCATGGTGTACATGAGAGCCAGCGTAAGAACGACGTACATGCCGTACTTGATGAGGTACTGCTTGCCCCAGCGAGCAAGGAAAATGATCAGCGCCGTGAAAGCAAAGATGGCAATAAGTTCCATCAAGACCCAGCGCACTTGGGTTGCACCGGAGGCCCCGAAGGCGTGGAGTTCACCCACGTCGTAGTAGGGGCGGATGTACATGGCGAGGGCGATGGTGGCGACAAACATCCCTGCCATGCCGGCCATGCCGCGCCACTGTTCGGCCATCAGCGCACCAAGGTTGTCACCTTGTCGAAGTTCGTCTTCGACATCGGCAAACCGCTGCGAGACCTCACGTCCCTCACCGGCCTCAGCATCGCTCATGGTCTTCCCACTTCCCTCTTCCATATCAGCGTCGCGTTCTTCCGTAGGAAGAACACTCGAGGAAAAGAGCCATGGAGAAGAGGCGGTCGTTCTCCACCATGGTGGACGCCCAACAGGCACGAGCATGGCTCGAGTCCACCAAATCCAAAGGCATGGCCTTGGGCCTTGACAACACCGCCAAGGCCATTGCAGCGCTGAGGCTTCCATCACCCACCTACGAAACCGTCCACGTGGCGGGAAGCAACGGGAAAGGCACCACGGTCGCCACACTGGGGGCGGCCCTCACGGCGGCCGGCTTTCGACACATCGCCTTCACGTCGCCCCACCTGGTTCGGGTGGAAGAGCGCGTACGACTCAACGGAACACCGATTGCCTCGGCCACCTTTGACAAAGCCCTCGCCAGCGTCCACGCCATGGCCAGGAAGACGGGCATCGCCTTGACGTTCTTTGAAGCGACCTTGCTCGTGGCTCTGGTCGTCGCTGCGGACCAGCAACCGGAGGTCATGCTGTTGGAGACCGGGCTTGGCGGTCGATTGGACGCCACGCGCGCCGTGCCCGCCGATGTGGCGGTCATCACCTCACTGAGCCTCGAACACACCGACATCCTCGGCGATACCTTGGAAGTCATCGCTGGAGAAAAGGCTGCCATTGCACGGCCCGGCAAACCGCTGATCGTCAGGGCCGTCCACGACCCAGCGGCCCGCGCTCAGGTCGAAACAATCGCCAACAACGCTGGTGACCTGCCCATTGACGGCACGCAAGGCCCTGCAACTCTGCACTGGGCTGAGATACCCGATGAGGCGACGTACTTCGATGAAGCCAACCTGCTGGCTGCAGCAGCGTGGAAGCACCTCAAATGCGCGGATACTGATGGTTGGAATGAAATCCGCGGATTACGGTGGCCAGGCCGCATGCAGGAGATTCACAGCAAAGCTTCGGGGAACGTCTGGTTGCTGGAGGGAGCGCACAACCCCAGCGGGATGGAGGTGTCCTGCAGGGAACTGTTGGATGATGCTCGCTGGAAGCAACCATGGGTGCTGCTCCTCGGCAGCACGCCGCAGGCGGACATGGAAGCCATGTTGACACCGTTGGTCAACCTCTGTAGGCAGCATCCACCGGCAGCCGTGGTGCTCACCGAACCCCAATTTGGCCGCTACCCGGGGGTGCCGTGCCCAGCCTTGGAGGCGGCGCTCCTTGACCAAGGCGTTGAGACGACCACTTCCTTCCCGCAACCAGACGACGCCGTCACATGGATTGAACGACGAGCGGACGAAGTCGGCGCAGCCCACAACGTGCTGTGCATCGGCTCGCTCTACCTTCAGGGCAACGTGCTTCAAGCACTGGGTGCTGACGACGACGAAGCCTTGGCCATCGTGGCGAAGGACTGAAACGCTGGAACCGGACCAACCGGAATGGTGAGACCGTGAAGGACAAGCACTTGGCCATCCGCATTCAACAGTGCCTTGCCCTCGCTGAGGCCTCCAACTGCCCTCGCCGCACCTTCGGCGCCCTGCTGGTCGACCCCAAGCGCAACGTGGTACTGATGGACGGCTACAACGGTGGACCTCGGGGCGGTGGACGGTTGTGCGGTGGCGAGGAATGCCTTCGCGACACCATGAACATCACGTCGGGTACTCGGGTCGAAATCGGCTGCCATCACGCCGAGATGAACCTCATCTGCAACGCAGCGGCCAACGGCGTGCCGACCAACAACGCCTGGCTCATCGTCACCGGCGAGCCCTGCATGATGTGCGCCAAACTCATCCACCACGCTGGCATTGAGCGCGTGGTCATCGTCGACGGCGGGTTCATGGGCGAAAACGGGGTGGGCTACCTCGAGAACCACGGCGTGGAAATTCAGCGCACAGAAGGGCCGAAAGACCCTCGCGCTGAGCCATGAATTACCGTGTTTTGAATTTCAAATCCATGCGCTGAGCGATAAGACGCCCAAGTTCCTCGGAGTCAGTGGTTTCGCCGTACTCAAACGGTTGAAAGTGCATCATTGACGATACCCACATTCCATCATCGGTGGGGTCCTGGAGAATAACGGTTCGAGAACCAAACGAAACAGCCCCATCACTCGGTTTATCCACCAAAATCGAAATGACATCCGTGGATTCAACAAAAACGGCGTGATCCAGTTCGGGATAGTATTCCTGTCCAGTTTCTTCATCCGTAACATGGAGAAAGGCGGTGAGAAAACGGCGACCTGGATCGTACCAAAGCTTCCGCGTAACATTTTCAACAGGCTCTGGTGAAAACAACGCTTGTGCGGAACCAGAAAAGATGCCCCAACCAATTTTTCCAAGTGGAACAAGGATGATGAGCAACACCGGGAGACAGATCCATCCGATTCCAACGATTTCACCCCCGCCAATCATCGCCCCGCCGATCATCATAACCATACCAATGGGTACGAAAAAGAACATTCCTCCAATGAGAAGCCAGACGATGATACTCAAATCCCGACCGCCCTGGACGTAGTTGTGTTCATGGACTAAAATGACACTTTCCGGAGCGCCGTGTGTTTCAATGGAATCCATCAGTGCCTTCCCGTGGGCTACGACCTCTTCTTCTGCGTACTGCTCTCTTAGAGACGTAGCAGGTTTGTGCAATGTTCTACCCGTTGCAACCTTGTCCATGAGACCCATCGTATCACACCCTCAAGTCGTAGGTTCCATCTACCGTTCGTCCCGCTTGCGCTTGGCAACGGCTTGTTTCAACAGGAATTCGATTTGGGCGTTGATGGAACGAAAATCGTCCTCCGCCCAAACCCGGAGGTCGTTGTGAAGCGCAGGGTCGATCCGAAGCAGAAGTCGTTTTTTTTCCACCTTTTTTCGCCCCCCTGGTGCCCCATCATTGCTGGTTGTTCGTTCCGTGCTCTCACCCATGTCCTTCCCTCCGGCATTGCATCACTGGTACAGCGTGCCCGTGTTGACCACCGGGGTGGTATCGGTTTCGGAACAGAGAACGACGAGAAGGTTGCTCACCATGGTCGCTTTTTTGTCCTCGTCTAGGTCGATGATTTGCTTTTCACTGAGTTGTTCAAGTGCGAGTTCAACCATGCCTACGGCACCGTCAACGATCTCTCGTCGTGCAGCGACCACGGCACTGGCCTGTTGACGGCGAAGCATCGCTTGAGCGATTTCCGTGGAGTAAGCGAGGTAGCTGATGCGGGCCTCAAGCACGGCGATGCCGGCCCGCGAAAGGCGAGCCTCGACCGAGGCTTGGAGTTCCTTCGCAATGATGTCTTGGTGGCCAGACAGGGTGATGCCGCCGATGTCTTTCTCCTCGATGGCGTCGTAGGGGTATTTGGTGGCCATTTCTCTGAGGGCAGCTTCGCTTTGAATCTGAACGTAGTGCTGGTACTTTTCTACTTCAAACATGGCTTCGGCAGCGTCGTACACGCGCCAAACGACCACTGCAGCGATGTTGATCGGGTTGGCGTTGACGTCGTTCACCTTGAGTTTACTTGATTCGAAGTTGTTGATGCGGAGGGAAATGCGAGATTTCCCGTACAATGGATTGGGGAAGAACCTGAACCCTTCCTGCTTGAGCGTACCCACGTATTTACCAAAAAACTGAGCCACAACCGCTTCGTTCGGATTGACGACGACATAGCTGTTCCACATCAAGAACCAGAGAATGCCACCCCCGACATTGACCAAGATGGCAACGGGCCAAGCAAAGGCCCAGAGGACTTGACCGAACAACAGAAGCAAACTCAGGGCGGCGTGGGCAGCGAGGCCTGTGAAGCCATTGATAGAGGAAAGTGGTGCGTCCTTGAAGGTCGGTCGAGCCTGTGGGTTCCTTGAATTCGTTTGTGCTGCGGAAGGCGCTTGCATGTCCAAACGATGGAACAGGGGCAATTAAAGATATTGTAGTGATATCATTTTCATATTATGTCCTGGAGCTTTGGTGATTCTCAATCGTTCATCGTACCCTGTCACGGCGTGTAGTTGACGAACATGAAGATACCAAACAGGAAGATGAGCAGCGGAACGATCAGGATTTCAAACAGCGATCGGTTCTTGGCCAAGACGTCCATTTCCGTCCCGTAGTGCAAGACCGAAGCATCGCCCGTGCCCGTCGTTGGCACCATCGTGAGCAAGGCCTGCGCGAGCGTTTCATCGCTGCCCCACTTCGTGAGGTGATCAACATCCCGAGGCACGCAGTCACCCAAAATGTACACCGGGTCGCCGATGCCCAACCCAACCAGGTTCCATTTCCAGTCGCCTCGCTGCCACGAATCAAGGACAGGACCGTAATCAATCGGTTTCTTGGACCAATTGGCAGGGTCGATGAGCATCCCACCCGAACCATCGTGAATCATGAACGGTACGCCGCCGTCCCTCGTCTCTCGGTGCTCCCACGAACAGTGGGTGTCGCCGTCCGAATCGGTTCGGCACACGTACTGGTAGGACTTCCACTGCCAGGCCGTCAGACCCTTGTGGGTTCGGCCGCCCACCGACATTTCCGGCGTGCCGGCCACGGAAGGGCGAACCTGGCCAACGAGTTCAGCCTGACCGACGGCCACGCTGCGAATGGGGGAGGTTGGCAAATCTCGAATCAAACGGTTGAGTTTGAACTGCTTCCATGCGGTGTAGAACCACAGGAGGTTGATCACGGTCACGGCCACGGTCATGCCCCAACCCAACATCGTGTGAAAGTCCGAGCCGTCCCTCGCCCGAAGGTCAGCGGAGAGCCAGATGAACGAACCGGCGAACACGATGGCACCAAGGCTGTAGGGCGTGAGCAACGCCGCCTTGGGCGTGCCGATGACATTGGGATGTTCGCGAATGAGTTTCCCATCTTGATCCCCAGCGTACGGGTCGTTGAAGCTGCTGGGCACGGGCGCCCCAAACAACCAGTCATCGTTCACCGAACGGGCGGGATGGTTTTCGTAGGGCAGCGGCTGAAAATTGGGGCCAAAGTGGGGGAACAAGCGCCCACCGAACCCGAGGACGCCCGGAGCAGAGGTTGTGTCCTTCACCGCCGAACGGTTTGCCGTGCGAATTTTGCGAAGGTTGTCCATCAGCGGAGGCGAGGTGCTGTACATGAAAATCAGTCCAGCGATCCCGGTGCTCAGCAAGGCCCAGCGGCCACGGTCTTCGCGCTGCGTGACCTCTTGCGGGTCGTTGGTTGGGTTGTTGAGGTTCCCGATTTCCTTCACCGACAACAATTGGTAGCGAGGTGGGTTCTCCTCCACCAAAACAAAGGCATTGAACAAGAAATTGTTGGCGTCCATGCCGTAACCCTGGATGGTTCTGGACCATTCACTCCCGCACCCGGGATCGTCCATTTCGCCTTCCGGAGAGAGCGACCCCCCCAATGAAAACGCTGCTTGAATCACCGTGCCCTCGGCGTCCATCATGGTGAGAGGTTGGGCACCTGCCATGGAGAAATCGTAATCCCAATGGCCTCCACCTTCGTCGTCTTCCACCCACTCGCAATCGTCGTAGGCAAGAGTCCCTTCAACCAGTTCGAGGGGCACCACAACAAAGGCGGCCTGATTGGCGTACTCCTCAGTGTCGTAGCCGTCTTGCAGCGATCCGTACTCGTAAGCCGCCATGTCATCGTGGAGGTAAGGAAGCACGTTGGCTTCCTCCACGCGTGGTACATCGGGTATCACGAGGCTGCTGGAAAACAAAACAAACGCGGTAAACATGCCGACGATTGAAAAGAAATAACCGAGGCCGTGCCTGAAGGTTGGCTTGGGAAAGGCGAACACCCCTTGGTCGATGCTCTGCACCTCGGTGGGGTCCATGGGCCAACCACATCGCACCGTGCTATAATCCAACCCCCGACAGCGGTATCGGAAACGACATTCTGAATGAAAAAACGGGCGACTGAACTGGATTCAATACCGTGCAGGATTCTCACTCAAACGGCTTGACAGCCGCACAGTTCTCATCCTGCAGGTCCTTGGTAATGCCGGGGGCAGGATTCGAACCTGCGAAGCAATATGCAGAGGAGCTTGAATCCACCCCCTTTGACCACTCGGGTACCCCGGCTTCTGTCTGCTCGTGAAGCCTGTTCTTCTTGACTATTCCTCTTGCAGGATGTCCACCAACTCCACGGGTTTCGGTGGCGGGCGACGATGAGCCACAATACGGCGAATGCGTTCAAGATGGTAAACTTCTTCTCGCTGAGCACGTTGATTTCGCACGACGAACAGCACCATCCCCGCGACCAGCAGGGAAAGCACGGACAGGCTCAGCGTGGCCATACCACCCGACGAATCATCGCTTTCATTGGGCTGAATATCCGCTAACGGAACAGGAACCTGCGGTGTGAAATCAACAATCTCCACGGTCAAACCCAATCTGCCCTCCTTCCAGGCCTCAATGTTCCAGACGAAGTTGATCCACTCGCCGGTGTTGAGGAACGCCGTGGCGTTGTTCATTTCCCGGCCCTCGTCGTCTCGAAGAACGACGGTAAATTCGCCCGCCAGCAGACCGTCGTTGGCAATACGGGCGTAGACCGAGACGTTCTCACCCACCACTGGGCGGAAGGGTGTGGCTGACAGGTCCGTAAGCACCGGCTCAAAGGCAAACCACGTCAACCCGACATTCAGCGGTGCCGAGGCCGTGCCGTAGCCGGTCAACATGCGTCCAGAACGGTCGGTTGCATTGAACCATACGAGAAGCACATCACTCCGGGTGAGGGTGACGCTCTCGGGGAGGAAATCAACGGTTCCCGAATACACGGTGAAATCGTTCAGTGTTGCGTTGAGTGGCAGCGCAATCGTTTGCTGAGAGCCTTCAACAGGTTGACCAAGACGGTAGAACAGTGTGTGCATCTCCAACGGACCTGGCGGCATGTCGGTATCGTCGTTGATGCTGACGGTGATGGCGACATCGTTCAATTCGTTCGAGGCGAAATTCTCGAGCATGCCCGGTGCAATCACGAGTTTGGGCGCCACATCGTCCACCACTACATCGTAACTCAAGCCGTTGATATCATGCCCCGGGAAGCCGTCTGGTGTGATGGAAAACAGCCCCTCATCGTCGTACAGGATGTTTTCGTTCATGGCCACAGTGAAATTCATCACACCGGTGGTGGAAAGGTTCACCCGTCCCGTTTCCAAGCGCTCGCTGTCACGTAGCGTCCACGAGAAATGACCGCTGTTAGGGAAGCCCTCCGCCAACACGGCGGTGTTGTTGTGGTACAGGCCAATGCGGTGTTGGACCGGATCGTTTCGGTGGAACCAATGCGTGGTACCGTCCGTTTGTCCGTGAGGAGATTGCAGATCGGTGATGTCAATCCACCTCAGTTCAACATCGTCGCTGACGGTCCAGGCAAGGCTGCTCAAACGGTACAGCCCCAACCCGACGTCCTGGCCCTCGTCGATGACGCTGAGTCCAGGAACGCCAACGGTACCGTTTAGGGAAGCCGTTTTGTTCCAATCCAATCGGAAGGAGAAGGCCAGGTCGTAGGTGGTGAGCAGGGGGCGCTGTTGAACATCGACCACCGGGCGTTCTGCGAAGCAAAGCTCGTCGTACGTCATCTCGCCAAAGCGAGGTTCGTAATGGATGAAACACGCTGAGGTATTCACCTCACCGAGCAAAGCCAAACGAATGCTCTCGATGGACTGTATTCCGTTGGCGTCGCCCAGCGTGAAGGTGAATTCATGCTCGTGCCCGGCCAGCAGACGCCCCTGGACAGCATCCAAGCCGATGTTGTCCACGTCCACGGTGGTGTCGGCTCGCCGCTGCACACTCAAGGTGGCCAAATCGTTGGCTTCGCCGAACGTACCTCCACCCACCAGCGCATTTCCTGCCAAGTCTTCCCCCACCAGCACGATGCTCAGTCGTCCTGCGTTGGCGCCGTCAGGCACCACGCTTTCAGAGGAAAGCAGCGGCAAGTCAACTTCCAATTCAGCCACGCCGCGATTCAGGCTCACCGTTTCCATGCGGTATTCTTCCGCTTCCATGAGGCCGTTGTTGTTGGTGTCGTGCAGCTTCTCGAGCCACGTCCACACCTCAAGGAGGTTGGCTAACCCTTCCGGATCGCTGATCTGCAGCCGAAGGGCGATGTCCTTCCCGTACATGGCCACATGACCGTCGGCGGGAACCTCTTGACCTGAATCCAACACCGTGAGCGTGTTGACCGTGGGTTGCACGGTGTCGAAGAGGAGACGCGTGGGGGTCAACACCACCGTTCGGTCCTCACTTGAGGAAGCGTTGAGACCAACGGGACCCCTTCGTGAAAGACTTGGAACCAGTTCGAGGAAGGTGTTACTCGGTACACCGTCTTCGTCCGTTGGCGTAGAGGTCAGAACACTGAACCAACCGCCTGATTCAACCTCGGCCGTCCACGAACGGGACCAAGAGACCGGCTCACCGGGCCATTCGTCCGGGCCTCCTGAGAGGTTCTTCGGCGGAACAGCGCGAAGGGTCACCGTCGCTTCAGCCTCTCCAGCCTCGACCCACTGGTTGGCAATGCCTTCCATTCGAACCCGTCCGGAGGCCAACAAGGACTCGTTTTCATCAAGGTGGAACGGCCAGAAGGAATTGGTCCAATCGTCAATGCGCCGCTGTTGGCTGTCCGTGACCGTGAACTGCACGACCTCGAGGTCGTTCTCAACCTCGTTGAACGCCGTCTTTCTGACAAATACTTCCGGGCCTGCGGCCAACCCCTCGTCATCCGTGGCCGTGGTGAGCACGTGGAGGTCGTCAACGTCGTCGAGCAGCCACGTGCTCTTGAACGCCCAATCGATGGTGCACGTGTTCATGGTGCAGACGACGCTGGAGGAACTGGCATCGAACAACGCCAAGCCTGCCCCGTCCATTTGCCGGAACCTTGGCGCCGTTTGGATGCGATCGAGCTCAACGTGGATGAACGCCTCGTTGGCATCGCTGCTCGGTCCGAGCAGGAACGAGACCTCGGTGATGTCTGGGCCGTTTTCGGACAGGTCAAGCGGGTTGGAGCGGGTGTGGTGCGTGGTGAACATCACGGTCTGACCGGGCAACCACCGAGTGTAGGCGGGCGCATCCACCGACTCGGTCATCAGCGGCAGCGTGGTGGCGTTCAATCCGACACGAAGTCCGCCCACATCGGTCTGAACCTGAAGAGGCACATCGAGCATCGCACGCATGTCGACACCTGCTGAGGCTTCTTTGGCCGTGTTGAGATCACCAGCGCTGACACGGACCTGAAGGGTGGTGTCTGGAAGCAGATGCATGAACTGTAACACTTTGACGTCGGCCGTCCCTTGAACTTCCACGGTCAGCGTGCACGTTCGTTGCAGCGCGATGAACACAGAACTGAGTGAAGCGTTTGAGGAGGAGGGGCACGAAGCAGTTGATTGGTGGCTCAAGACGGTTTGACCTTCGGCCAAGGTTTGGAGCACGCCATTAATTCGAACCTCCGTCGTTGAGGTTTGGTTGTTGAGGGAGAGGACCACTGTGGGTGGCGGACCGCTGTTTCCAGCACCGGGGGGCTCGAGCGTCGTGTACGACAATGCGAGGGTGCTGTTCGACATGGCGATGCTTGGCGAAGGAGCGCTGGGGTTCCATGTGAGGTTCGTCCCGTTGTGCTCGGCGCGCGAAAGGTGGGTGTTCAAACCGATGTGGTTTGACATGCCGCTGGGCGGCCATGCCATCACGGAGACGTTGTTCCAACCCAACGCAAGATGGGGGCGTTCTGGCGGCGAGACGCAATCCGGCTCAGCCTTGGCTCGGACAAAGGCTTCCCCGCCGCTGGCGGCGATGGTGAACTCCTTCATCAGCCCGATACGACCGCCAAGCGAGTGATTGAGGTAGGTCGTGGGTTCCCTTCCGGGCACGTGTGCAGAGGCGATCAGTTGGCCGTTGGCGGTGAGCCACGTCAGGTTGTCACCAACGGTGGTGAGACGGTAGCCGTCGTGGGGACAGGTGGCCATGGACGAAAGTGGCAGGGTGAACGAACCGGTGACACGCAAGGTTCCGTTGCTGTCCACCATGGCGTTGTCGCCTGCTGGACTGTTGATGATGTGCTGAGGCCCGATGTACGTGGTTCGACCGACGGAGAGGCTGTGAACCAATGGCGTGACGTAGGTGTCGTTGGTGGTCATTCGTACGCGGACGTGGGCGGTGGGGTGTTCCACCGGGTCCACGGCTAGGGAAGCAGGCAGCGTGAGGTTGGTGTGGCCCTCAATGGGTTGGTGTTGAGCGTCCAACACATCGACCAAGAGGGACGTGCCGTCGGGTTGTTCGTACCAGCCATCCAACCAGCCGTAGCCAAACAGTGGGTCGGGGCTGATGGAACGGGACACCCACGTTCCCGAGGACTCGAAGACATCGATTTCAACCCCCGCATCGTCAATGTACCACCCGTCGCCTTCCACATAGGTGTCTGAGAAGAAGGAAAAGCGTGCCTTGATCGACTGACCGGAAAGGTTGGACAGGTCGTAGGTCTTCAGTTCGAAATCGCGTTGATTGGAAGCGCTGCAGCCGTTGGGAACGCTGGAACCGTCGATGATGCCGCGGCCGAAGAAGGGCGAATTCGTGTTCACGGTGGAGATTTGGTCGTGGAAGCCGTCAAGCTGTGGAGGGAGCCACCACCACTGTTGGCCGCCGTCGGTTGAGATGGCCACGCCGCCCCCGTCCCAATTGAATTCCGTGCAAACCCAGGAACGGAAGGAAAGGCGCGCCGTGGCGTTGTTGGGGACGGTGTACTCCTCGCTGATGAGGTGGGTGTAGACGTTGTTGGTGTACTTGGTCGTGAGGTTGATCGCCGCCCCGTTGTTGCCAGAGTGGAAGACCCCAGGCCCCCATCCTGAGGAATTGCGGGTCGACCCCACCTCCCAGCCGTCGGGCCACGTGCCGTCGATGGTCCAGCCGGGAGGGGTCGTCATTGAATTCTCAAACGAACGTTGCGTACTCGAAGCAGGGTTCATGCCAAAATCGGTGGTCCAGGCCCACTCGTTGATGACAGCCGTCGAAGGGTCAAGCCAACCGTGGACATCGCCCACATGGTTGGTGGAGTTGATGGAGAAATTAGCCAGTTGACGGCGCTCTTCGCTGGCGGTGCCCGGACGATGGATGACGGCGACATCGTCAACGGCCACGCCTTCCCAACCCGAGGAGGCAAAGCCCCCGTACCCGGTTTGATGGTTGGTCGTCACCTGGAATTGAAACAACACGTTGGAGGCATTTGGATGGCCCGAAACGCCGCTGGGAATGTTGTAGGAAATCGGCACCCATCTAAGCGATTCATCGGTGTAATACGTTCCCTGATAGGCAAACCCGTTGCCAGGCATCCCGGGAATGCCCGACACGGGGGCCCATGTTGTGCCGTTGTTCACGCTCACGTAGACCAGCAAGTTGTCCGAGAACGAGCCCTCGAGGTCCCAGTTGGCCCAGAATTCAAGCTTCATCGGGCCCGTCAAGCCCGAGAGGTTTGCAGGCAGGTACAGCCGTCCATCGGCGTTGTTGGCGTAATCGCCGCTCATGTTGCCGTGGAACCATGCGCCCGCGACATCGCCGAGGTTGGAGAGCGTGTAGTTGTCAAGGAACCAACCGTGGCGTAGGCCAGGCGTGCTTGAGGTTTGGAAACAGAACCGCACTTCCAAGGTCAGAGAAGATTGCACCACAGTGTCGAGGGAGAAATGGGCTTGCTGCCAGGCACCAGACTCACCCGCCCATGAGCTGGCTGGTGCACCCGGAAGACTCGATGAGTTGCCGTAGCCACCCGTCGGAACGAGCACTTGCCAGTTGCCGCCGGCCGTGCGACGCTCCATCCAGGCGGCGTCGTCGTCCTTGAAGGCGAGCCAATGATCAACGGTCAGGTTGTACTGATTAACGAAGGCCGGGACGACCTCGGCCGGGGAAGCCAAACAGCCACTCATGTTGGCTTGCAGACCACCAAGGCCTTGGGTGGCCAGCACGCGCTGTCCGTGCGTCGCATTGATGGGTTCACCTTGCTGTGCCGTTGAGATGTTGAGCGGTACCACGTTCCAAGCGTTGTGATTGGGCCCCTGGCCCACCCAGTCGGGAAGCGTCTCAATGAGGGTTTCAAAATCGGTCAGTGTAGCCAGCGTTGATTGCGTGGCAAGACTCAACTGGCCACCGTGGCCAATGCCCTGGGTGCCCTGATGCGTTCCGTTCCACCCCGCATTCGCATCGATGCCGAACCGAGCACTGGTGTCAGGCGCCTCGGACCACATGGGCGTGACATCGATTTGTCCGCCGGAGAAGGTCCGGTTGTACGGAATGCTGAGCACACCGGTACTGGTGGTGTTGACCCCCTCTTCTCCCGCCTGCGGCGTGTAGTAGGTTGAACGTGCCACCTCGGTGGAGAAAGGACCGAGCGAACCGACCATCGGTTGGGCCAACACGAGAAGCATCAATCCGGTCATAGCGATGGCAGCAGCGCACGACGAGCGAACGCGAACCTTCTCATCGGGGACGACCACGGGAAAACACCTCGCCCTGCGAGGTGGGGTCGTTCAATATGAAGGGGTGTCATCCCTGCGTCGGGAGGATGACGGACAATCAAGGAGCGGAAGAGGATTCAAATCCCGTCACCTTCACGTCCACTTCATGACCCCTGTTCGGGATCTCGACGGCGGACAAGCCCAAGAGATCGAAGAGCAGTTGTTCACCACACACCGGCAGCAACTGCCGCGCCACGTGCCGGTTCCGCTCCCTCGACAGGATTTTTGGGAAATGGTACGAGCCTTGCTGTCCAGCTTGGATTTGGAAATTCAAAACATGGTCCGGAAAGGGTCCATTGACATGCGATTGCAAAACCTGCAGAAACGCCAAACCAACATCCGCCGCATCGCCTCCGAACTCGCTCGGAAGCGGATGGTGGCGATGATGCAACATGCGGCCAGTCAGGCGTTGCGGAGCGGCGTCAACCCCGGCATGAATCAGGAGCTTCCCTCGCTGGATTGGCAGCGACACGACCCTGCTGAGAAGGCATTCTATCATGCCCTCCAACTCAACGTGGACCGTTTCAAAAAAGAAATCGACTGGCAGGGCATGCAGCAAGGGTTGCTCGGCGAGATCATGATGCAACCACGAACCCATGCGCCCGGCACCATGCAGCTTGACGCCTTCGTTGGCGAAGGCACCCTGACCGCCGGACCACCGCCCGATTTGGCCTTTGAGGACACCATGGAACCGCTGCCTCAAGCCGAAGAGGATGCAGAAGAACGCTGGATGGACGACGCTCCGTGGGCGGATGAAGAAGCCTACCTCTTGGCCGACATGCAAGACCAGGCACCACCTGCTTCCACCACGGCACCGGCCGTCGCTGAACCGACACCGGCGAGCACGGCACCGGAATCTTCGCCAGCAGCAACCTCGGCTGCGGCCGCCACGAACAAGCACGGTGCAGCCATGGAACTGGCACCGTCAAAGGAGCCCCTGACCACCATCCAAGACGAACCACCTCAACCTCAGCCCGAGGATGGACCAGGAGCCACGGCCGTTGAACACAAGACGGAGGAACCGTCGGACGAAGGGAACGTGCGTGTTCGAATCCTCGAAACCCTTCCAGAGCCCGTAATGGACGCCAGTGGTCAACCGCTGACGCTTGAAGCAGGTGACGTTCACGTTCTGGATGAAGGCACGGCGGCTTGGCTCACGGACGCTGGCGTTGCCGAGCGTGCTGAACTCTGAGACTCAGCCCCAACATTGGACGGTTGGTGTGCCTATCGAACGACGGTTCATCGAGCACAACCGCTCTCGGCTCGGAGATCGGATGGTTCTCTCACGAGAAACGGTAAACGCTACGCAGGTCGTACTGAGAACACCCAGTCGGGCGGGATGCATCAACCGATTCAGTTGATGTTTCTCATCGAGATCTCGATGCTGACGGTGTCAGGAATGGGGATCTTGGTCACCGAGCGGAGGGCGGTCTGGTCCTTGGCCGTTGAGATGTCCATCTCAAGCAGGCGCTTGTGGATGCGCATCTCCCAGTGGTCGTAGGTCTCGCTGCCTTCACCGTCGGGTGCCTTGCGAACGGGCACCACGAGGCGGCGGGTGGGCAGGGGAATTGGACCACGGAGGTTGATGCCGCCGCTGTCGCAGATGGTCTTGATCTGGCTGGCAACGTCATCGATGTCCTTGTGGTTCTCACCGGTCAACTTGATGACAGTCACAGCAACCATTCAATCCACTCCTCGCATCAATCGTTTCGTGAGCGAACTCACTTCTTCTCGATCTTCAGGCAAACGCCAGCAGCCACGGTCTTACCCATGTCGCGGATAGCGAAGCGAGAGAGCTCAGGGAAGGTATCCATTTGCTCGATGGCCATGGGCTTGGTTGGCTGGAAGCGGATGAGACAAGCGTCGCCGGTCTTGAGGAAGGAAGGGTTGGCTTCCTTGCCGGACTTGTTGGTCTTCTCCAGGAGTTCCATGAACTTCACAGCGACTTGAGCGGTGTGAGCGTGGAACACAGGGGTGTAGCCAACGGAGACAGCCTTGGGGATGTCCATGAGCTGGATTTGACCCACGAAGGTCTCGTCGTGTCGCACGAAGGTTGGCTCGCTGTCGGAGTAGCCGGCAACGTCGCCACGGCGGATGTCGGTGGAGGCGAGGCCACGGACGTTGAAACCAACGTTGTCGCCTGGCTCGGCCTTGTCGACCATGGTGTGGTGCATCTCAATGGACTTCACTTCACCGCCCTTAGCAGAGGGGTTGAAGACCACGTTCTTGCCGACGTTGAGGGTACCGGTTTCGATCTTGCCGACGGGCACGGTACCGATACCGGAGATCTTGTAGACGTCCTGAATGGGCAAGCGGAGAGGCTTGTCGGATGGCTTGTCGGGCATGGGCGTGGCATTGATGGCCTCAAAGAGGGTTGGGCCGTTGTACCAGGGGCACTTGTCCGACTTGTTGAACACGTTGTCGCCGTTGAGGGACGAGGCAGGGATCATGGGGACGTCGTCTGGCTTGAAACCAGCCATCTTGAGGAGGCCAGAAACTTCAGCGCAGGCAGCCTTGTACTTCTCTTCGGTCCAGTCGACACCGGAGATGTCCATCTTGTTGACGTGGACGATGAGGCCCTTGACACCCAACACCTTGGCCAAGAAAGCGTGCTCCTTGGTCTGAGCGTTGACACCGTCGTTGGCAGCGCAGAGCAGAACAGCGGTGTCAGCTTGGGAGGCACCGGTGATCATGTTCTTGACGAAGTCGCGGTGGCCTGGAGCATCGATGATGGTCCAGTAGTAGTCAGGGGTGAAGAACTCCTTGTGAGCAACGTCGATGGTGATACCGCGCTCGCGCTCTTCCTTGAGTCCGTCCATGACGTACGCAAGACCGAAACCGGCCTTACCGGATTCAGCGGCGAGTTTCTCGTTCTTCTCAATCACGTGCTCTTCGATGTGGCCGGAGTCGAGGAGGAGACGTCCAACGGTGGTGGACTTTCCGTGGTCGACGTGACCGATAAACACGATGTTGCGGTGTGGCTTGCTTCTGTCTTCCCATTGTGATGGCATGGTAATCGCTCCTTAGCAAGCGCTCCGACAATTATCCCCTATATCAAGAGCGCGACGCGCTTTGAGCCACGAATTTACCACGCATTCGCTGTTTTAGCCTCATTGCGTGTCAAGAATTTCACCGGACGAACCGATCTTGTAGAGACGGAGCGTGCTCGTGGCGCCTCGCATCGCCAGCGGGCTGCCCGAAATGGCCACCACGCGCTCACCGGGCTGAATCAACCCCTGAAGCACCAGCTGATCCACCGCTTCTCGCATCGTTTTCGAGCCACGATCGTGCTCTTTGCACAGCACAGCATCCACGCCAGGAAGCAGGCAGGTGCGGCGAAGGGCACGCAAGCGGTCCGACACCGCCGTCACTGGCATGGAAGGACGGTAGCCCGATACCAGCCGCGGTGAGGTCCCGTGTTCGGTCGCGACCACGATGCGTGCGGCTTCGGCCTCTCGAGCCAGTTCAACGCCAGCGTGCGCCACCGCCCGGGTCGAACGGAATCGGGCAAGGGCGGTCGGACGAAGTTCGTGGGCGGCCAAGCCGTCTTCCGTGGCAGCGGCAATGCGCGCCATGGTCTGCACCGTCTCGAGCGGGTACTTGCCCGTGGCGGTTTCACCCGACAGCATGACGCCGGTGGCACCGTGCCGAATGGCAGTGGACACGTCGCTGACCTCTGCTCGAGTGGGGCGTGGTTGGAAGGTCATGGAATCGAGCATCTGCGTGGCCACCACTACGGGCATGCCCCGTTCAAGCGCCTTGTCGATGATGCGTTGTTGGACCACGGGAACGTTTTCGAGCGGAATTTCAACACCAAGGTCGCCTCTTGCCACCATCACGGCATCGGCGACGTCCAGGATACTGTCGAGGTTATCCAAAGCCACCGGATGTTCGATTTTCGCAACGACGGGGACGTGCATGGACGCCGCCCGAACCGCTTCTTTGGCCGGCAACAAATCCTCAGCAGTACGAACGTAGCTCACGGCGATGTAATCGGCCCCGTTTTCAAGAGCGTGCTGCAGGGCAGCCTCGTCTTTTGGACCAATGGCGGGAAGGTCGACGAGGGTGCCCGGGACGTTGACGCCTTTCCGGCTGCTGATGGGGCCGCCGTCTTCCACCCGACAGCGAACCGAGGCGCCGGCCTTTCCTTCGGTGGAAAGCACGGTCAGTCGAATCAGGCCGTCAGCCAGCAGGATGGGATCACCGGTCTTGAGTTCAGCAGAAAGCCCTGCGTATTCAACGGGAAAATCGGTACCGTTGGTGGTTTCCACGCTGACCCGGCCACACAAAAGCGTGATTTCACTGCCCTCTTCGAGCATTTCCACTTCGGGAAAGGTGCCCAGGCGAAGTTTCGGACCAGGGAGGTCAGCGAGAATGCAGGTTGGACGGCCTAATTCATCCTCGATGTCCCGCACCCGCCGGTAAAGATCGGTCTTGTCTTCGGGTTCACCGTGAGAATAGTTGAACCGGCACACATCGGCGCCTGCTTCCATCAGCGCCTTGAGGGTTGAACGGTCATCGCAGGCTGGTCCAATGGTCGCTACGATTCGCGTGCGTCGCATGCAGGCTCACCTCATTTGTAGTAGAGGCGAATGACAAACTGGTCGACGTTGAAGTCGTTGACGCGGTCGTTCTGAATCGTCATGGTCCACTCGCCCTCGCCGTAGGTCGATTCCGTGTCGGAGAACATGTAGCCTGAAAGTTTCAGGTGAATGCAATCTTGATCGTCGCCGCAGTCGCCGTCTTCGCGTGATTCGACATCGGTTGACGTGGTGTTGGCGGCCTCTTCATCTTCCTCGTTGTAAGCGAAGATGTTGAGTTCGGCACGGCAGTTGTTCGCGCCCGGAATGGCCGTACAGTCACCGTCTTCTTTGGGGTATTCCAGTTCGACTTGCGCCTTGACAATGGTGTTGCCAGCCTCCTTGTCGTAGTGAATGATGGCGTCAAAATCCAACTCTGCGGCGTTGCCGCTGCTGTTGCCCCCGATTTCGAAATCGTTCCAGTAGCCTGCATAACTGACGTACACCCGAATGGTGGCGCTGTCGGTCATGTCAACGTTGTTGGTGACCGTCAGGCCAATTTCGTATTCGCCCGGTGCGACGTTGCTCCAGTCAACGGTTGAGCCCACGAGGTCGTCGTCGTTCTCCGGGTCGCCGTCGTTGTCCTTGTCTTCGTTGAGGTCCAAATCCCACGTGTAGCCGTCCTCAGGGATGTATTGCGACGTGCTGTCGCCCGGCGTGGAGTCAGTCGCGTCGAGTTGGATGGTCGTCGTTTCGGTGATGCTGCGGTCCGTGATGGTTTTGTCGCGCGCGCAAATCCAAACGAGAATGTGCCGCGACTCGGTGATCTCCTCGTCCTCGCAGTCTTCATTGTCGGCGTATTGCGTGATCTCTGCCGTCGGAGGTTCAGCACTCTCGGCGTACACGGTGATGTCCCGGGTTTGCTCCGACGTTGAGGTGCCGTCGGACACCTCCAAAGTCACCTTGTAGGTCTTGGCCTCGTCGAACGACCATGAAGCCGTCAAACCGGTGGCGTCGATGTCGATGGTTGCCTCAGTATCGAAGTTCCATCGGTAAGTCAGTGAGCCGTCGTTAGGTGTTGAACTTGAGCCGTCAAAACTGACAGTGGTGCCGACCTTGATGTTCTTGCTCGGACTGAAACTGAAGACCGCCAAGACTTCAGCATCCTCCCCGCTTGAACCGTCTTCAAAGATGCATCCAGCCAGCGAGGAACACAGCATCAGCCCCACCACCATGAGGGTTCGTGAATGGCTTCCCATGTTGGGATGTGGTGGCTCGTTCATCAAAAGGGCTTCCTCCTCCGGCCCGTCTAAAATGAGAACAAACTCGTTTGCTTGTTGCCGGCCATGAGGTCTTTTGCTTCCCACCCAAAGGCCTCCGTGATTCGCCCAACGGCAGCCGCCAAGCGCTCGGCGTAGAATCGCCCGTCGTAGGTGACCTTGGCTTGCTCCTCTTCGGTGTCCGGCCAGTGGACGGCTGTCATCGGAGGTTTGCTGGCGTCGGTGACCACGTAGGACACCTTCATGCCCGAGGTGAAACCGAGGCCGCGTTCAATGCGTTGCTTGGCCACACGCACCTGAACCATGCTGTTCGGTTTGCTGTAGTCCTTGGTGAAATCCACGTCGTCCGATGTCTTCACGGGCGTTCGCACGATACGCCCCTTGCAGGATTTGGCCAGCACGACCTCGCTGGCCGGAACTTGACAGGTTCGAAGCGCCTCAACTTGCTGCTTGGCGTAGGCCACCAATTCATCGCCCTGGTCCGCCAGCGTGTACCGGAAAATTTCCTTCATGGTCGTGGTCAAGTAGCTGAATGAATCCGTTCGTTGCGTTTCGTATCCACGCACCAGCATCTCATGGGACGGCCAGACCACCTGGCCGATGTATCGCTTCTTGGCGCCGTGGCTGAAAAAGACGGAAAGTCCTTTTTCAAATTCAAGGACTGCCGAATCTCGACTGTATTTCTCGGCAAGGCCCGTGCCAAACTCCACCATGCTGCTGCACGCTGCTTCGTAGGCAGCGACGGTGGCCAAAGCGGTCTTCTCGCCCTCCTGAGCACGTTCGTGCACCTCATCGGTGAGCTGGCGAGGCGCATCAGGGTCCACCGGTGAACGAACGAAAATGGAATCCGTATCGGAATAGACCACGCCGTGACCCTCTTGTTCAACCGCAGCGATGATGCCCTTGATGTTTTGACGAGCCCACGCCGTAATGGAGGAGCCCAAATCCCGGTGTGTAAAGCGATAGAAGCCACTGGCGAAGACCCCGTAGAACGAATTCATGAGGATCTTCACAGCGTACTGCATGGCGTCGTGAAAGGCTTCAGCGGTCTGGTCGCCGTCAGATTTCGCTTGCTTGATAGCGGCTTTGTGTTCGTCGCGCTGGGCCATCAAGTCCTCGAGCAGGGCCGGCACCATCCCTTTCCGGTCTTCGGCTAAGCGGAATTTGCTCTCAATGGGAGAGGTATGGTACCTGCCTTCCTCAGGAGCGGGTTGGGCAGGGTCGATGCGGGTGGTGTAGCAGATGTTGTGGCCGATCATGATGGACGGGTACATGCTCTTGAAATCGAGCACGGCAATCCAAGGGTGAAGCCCTGCTTCAACGTCGTGAACGTAGCCACCCGTGATTTGACCTTCCTTGGCCTCCGCCGAACCGGTGAGCGGGACGGCCACCTGCTGGACATCGGCCAGTCGGATCACCAGTGAATCAATCAACTGGCTGGTGCTCCCGTTGGCGGCGGTTTCAAACGGTACTTTCGCCACCGCCGCGACTGCTTCCTTCCTTCGCACGGCCTGAATGGCGTTGAGGATGTCCAACGGAAGTTCAGCGTCCCGCACGCAGTAGGCCATGACCTCGTCGGGGCGGTCAGCCCATTCTTGGTCCATGTTGGAGGCGTCCACGTCCATCTTGTGCTTGTCCTCATCGTCAGGGAACAACAGCGAGGCGACAAAGGACAGGGTCTCACGCCGTGGCCTCAGCGCTTGGCGTGCTTGCCACCACGCGTCCATCACCACGCGGCCCGACAGGTTCCAGGCGCGGTTGCTCTGGCGCTTGGGAACCAACGCGTCTCGGTTTCGCTTGAGTTCGGTTTCAAGTCGGGGCGCTCGCCCCCAACCGAACAGCGATGCCGTCCCATCCCAGCCCCGTCCGCGCTGGAGCACGCCCGTGCGATCAGCCAAACGTGGAAGGTCGAAATTGTCAATGTTGTACCCCGTGATGATGTCGGGGTCGGAGGCTTGGACGGTGGCCGTCAGCCCCTCGAGAATGTCAACTTCTAACCCTCGGTACTCGAAGACTTCACGCACCCCTGTTCCGAGGTGTTCAACACACGCCGCAGCGCACAGCACCGTCTCGTGCTCAATGCTGGTTTCCAGATCAAACGAGAACACGGTGTAGGGCACCTGGAACGGATCGGTTGAGCGAACGTTGTCGACCTCACAGCGAACCGTCACGTCCACGGCGTAGCGGCCGCCGCCACCGGCTTCGATGACCTCGGGCTTGAGAACGGGACCCTCTGCTAACCGCTCGTCCACCACCTCACCCGTGAAGGCGACGTGCATGCCAACGTCGCTGTCCAAAAACAACCGGTTCAAAAAGGGAATGTCGCCGGAGAAAATTTGCCACGACCTAGTTTTGAGCAACTTGCGAAGGGCGGGCACATGGAACGGCTGCTCCACTTCAATGGTCCACACCGGCCGGTCGCCCAGCTGCGTCCACTTGACCACTGGACCGGTCACCTGCACGACGTGTTCCATGGCTCGAACGTGCGCCAGACGGTCTTCGATGAAGGTCGGGATCGGCTCGTTGGCATCCCACGTGCCGATAGGGGCGATTTCGAAGGAAGGACGCAACCCGTGAACGAGCAGGCAGACGGAACGACCGTCCTCGCATCGGCCAAACAATTCCACGATGGTGCTGGGTTGTGGCTCACCTTCTGCGGAGATGGAAGAGGAGCGGTATCGGCCGCTGACAATCCCCATGCGTCCATCCATTGAGCGACCCCGTGAGGCATGACCGTTCCGCCCCATTAGAACCCATCTGCCGGCGTGCATGAAAAACCGGGGCGGCAGGGCAAAAAATGAGAGAGGAACCCTTGAAAGCCTCATTCCAATGGCTCATTTTGACAGGAGTGGCGCTGCATGGATGAATCGTTTGATTGGGACAGCCTGACCTTTTCACTGACGCCCACGGAGACCATGTACCTCACCACCACCACGGCCAACGACCCGTGGATGCCCGGTGATTTGCGCCCCTACGGCGACATCCCGATGTCGCCGGCCGCAGGTGTTCTCAACTACGGCCAAGGCCTCTTCGAAGGCATGAAAGCCTACCGAACCTCAAAGGGACGCATCGTCTTCTTCCGGCCTGAGGAAAACGCCCGACGAATGCAGCGCGGAGCGGACCGCCTCAAGATGCCCCCCGTCCCCGAATCCATCTTCGTTGACGCCGTCGAGCAAGTCGTGGAAGCCAACAAGCACTGGGTGCCCCCTTCCGGTAAAGGCGCCATGTACGTCCGCCCGCTTTTGATGGGCAGCGGGCCCGTGTTGGGCGTGGCTCCCGCACCGTCCTACACGTTCCTGATTTACGTCACCCCCGTTGGACCGTACTTCAAGGGCGGCATGAGCGCAATCGATCTGCTGATCTCCGAACATCACCACCGAGCAGCCCCCGGCGGCTCGGGCGGTGTCAAGGCCATTGGCAACTACGCACCGGGCATGAAGCCCAGCAAGGAAGCCAAGGCCAAGGGCTACGCCGAAGTGATTTACCTCGATGCTGAAACCCATACCGTCATCGAGGAAGTTGGCGCGGCCAACTTCTTCTGTGTCAAGGACGGTGTGCTCTACACCCCGGAACTCACCGGCACCATCCTCCCAGGCATCACACGCGATTCCATCATTCAACTCGCCCGTCATCTCGGCCATGAAGTCGTCGAAGGCAAAGTCGCCGCCGACTTTGCGATGTCGGCCGACGAGGCGTTTTGTTGCGGAACAGCCGCCGTCATTTCCCCCATTGGCTCCATCACCCACGACGGCGAGAAGAAAGTCTACGGCGACGGTGTGCCTGGTGCAACCACGTTGAAACTCTACGATGCCTTGACGGGCATTCAGAACGAAACCGAAGAGGATGTCTTTGGCTGGCTTCACCCGTTGCCCTGACGTCGCTGAACCGCGACCCAAGCAAGACTGAGCATACTGGCCGTCGCCAACGCCGTGACAGCGGGCGTGTCCTCGGACATCGGTGGCTCCTCCGCCGTGGTGTTGGTCTCGTTCAATGGCGGAGCGGGCTCGACCACAATTTGGCCGACCATGCCCACCGAAGCGTGCGGTTCGCACACGAAATCGTACGTGCCGTTCATGCCGCGCTCAAACGTGAAACTGTAGTCGACGGCTCGAGCGGGTTCGCCCGAGTCAAACACACCGTTGTTTTCCACAGCGTTGTGCGGCAGGGCTTGGCCGCTCCAGAAGAAACGGACCGTATCACCCTCAGTGATGGTCACCGAGGACGGTGAAAAGCGCAGGTTGGTGCTGTCGACCGTGATGACCACCGTCTCGGGGTCGTCTTCTTGCGCCATCAGATCACCCTGAAGTCCGCTGGTGCACAGCAGCAGCACGGACAACACAAGAAGTGGACGCATGTTCAGAAATGACCCTCAAAGGTTATCAATTTCTGTTTTGACAATCAGCGGTTTTTGAAACCCTTGCGCTTCTTGAAGCTGCTTCGCTGTTGCGTGTTTTTGCGTTGAGAACGAGCACGGCGGTCGCCGGTTTTTGGACCGCGAGCGGTTTCTTGGGCCACGGCTTGACGCTGATCACGTTGCATCTCGCGCCATTGACCGCCGATGAGTTGGAGCAACTCTTCCTTGCTGCCCGCACCGATGGCTTCCTTCGCACCGGAGGACGACACCCACAAACGGCCCTCGCGGCCGTGGGGTCGACGTGGGTGAGAGGTGTGTTCCTCACGCTTGATTTTCCTCAAACCCACTGCTCGTGCGGCGTTGAACAGGCCTTCGAGGTCGGGCTTGAGCACCGAGGCGTCCTTCGGGACACGGCGACCTGCACGGCGAGAACGCTTCATGTCAAAGTAGCCCGGCCAAACGCACAGTCGGTCGGGGTTGTGGTCCATGGTCTCGCCTCATGGGCTGGTGACGACGTGCTTTCTTCAAGCCGTCGCTCGACTTCACTCGAGCAGAACGCCGTTGATGACACCGTCTTTTCCAGGGCGGGACGTGATGCGAACACGACCTTGGTCGGTCTCGATAACGGCACCCTTGACGAGGATGTTTCGACGAACGTAGTTGGGGTCCGAGGCGTTCTCGACCACGCTGTGGATGGAGCCCAAGGTGGTCTTGCCGGTCTTGGGGTTGTTGATGCTGACCTGGTTGGCGGCCATCACGCGGACCATGGTGTTGCCACCGGTCTTGCGGTAGATCTTGCGCTTGGGCTCACCAACGAGGGCGAATTGCTTCTCCGTGGAGATTTCAGTGGCTCGCTTGCCGCGTGCCTGAACCTTTCGTCCACCGGATGGTTTGCGTCGTGAAATTCCGTGCCATTGAGCCATAGGGATGCCTCCTGCGTCGCCACCCACCGGCACGGGCTATATGAAAGCAACCCTCACGCACAGCGCAGGTCAATGGACGACCGTTCAACGCCGTCCGGACCTGTGAGCTTCGCCACGACATGGTCGCCGGGATGAAGTTGTCCAACGCCTTGCGGCGTGCCGGTGAACAGCACATCGCCACCGTCGACGGGAGCCCACATGAGCAAGGCATCAATCTGTTGGCGAGGCGTTACCGACATCTCCGACAGCGGGCTTGACTGACGCTGCTCGCCGTTCACCGAGAGGGACAAATGAAGGCCGTGGATGGAGGACACCAAATCGTCCCACGTTCCTGACCATGGTGACCAGGGACCAACCACGGCGCTGGAACGGAAGCACTTCCCTTTGGCCCAGGGCAGTTGGTCGCTGCGCAAGGCGCTTTGCGTGGCGCGATCGGTCAGATCAAGACCAACCGCCACTGCCTCAGGTTCCATGGCCTCGTTGAGTCGAACCACGCATTCCACCTCATGATGGACTTCGCCCGGGTGAGCGGAAACGGGCAACGGCCCGTCTTCGTGAAGGCAGCCGTTTGGTTTCACGAAGAAAATCGGTTCAACCACGGGTTTGTTGCCGAGTTCAACGGCGTGTTTGGCAAAGGTTCGGATGGTGCACCACATGGCCATGATTCGTGGAGGTTCCAACCCTTCATCAATGCCGCGATGCCCAAGGATGATAGCCTCCTCGCCCTCCCCGGAAACATGGCCACCGAATGGAGCGTGCGCAAGCGACGACCTGTCCGAAGGAAACACATCGCTCCGTTGCTCAAGCGTTTGGAGAGCGACCTTGGCATCGACCTCAACGTGGACGGCGCCTTTCTCGAAATGGCCGAATACGGCCCGTGGACCATGGTGTTCGTTGACCGAACGCCGCTGGTCATCGAACTCCTCGACGAGGAAAACGAGCGTTGCGTGTTCTTGACCCTGCGCGGGTTCTTGGAACACATGGACGCCCTCAAATGGGTAGAAGTTGACCACGGTGCCATCCCGTTTTTGATGAACGGAGCGGACTGCATGGTCGCTGGCGTTCACGGCGCTGAAGCCTCCGTCCAAGCAGGCGACCTCGTCTGGATCCGAGACATGACCCACAAGCGGCCTTTGGCGCTCGGGTGGGCGGTGGACGACGGAGAAACCATGGTGGAGAGCACCAAGGGCAAGGGCATCAAAACGGTCCACTGGGTGGGTGATGAATTGTGGGACATGGAATGAAAGGAACCCAAATAAGGGACCCGCGCCCCCTTCCATGCATGAAGCGAAGCGCAACCTTCCTCGTGGTTGTTGGATTGCTGATGATGACGACCGCTGCGCAAGCAGGCGCTGCGACCGGGGGCGAGGACGTCAACCCGGACGGCGAGGTCCCATTCTCGGTAGAAGAACGCACCACGCCGTCTCAGGACAACCAACCTTGGGCCCTCTCGGTCATGCTCGACCAGGACGCTCTTGACAACGGAACAACCCTCGCCATCACCACGCAGATTTGCCTCAACAACGGCGTGTGCGACCCGCCCACGACCCAAGAGGTCACCGTGAGCGACGACGGCAGCACCTACTCAATGGAGCTCAAACCGCCGGCCGACCACTCCTACGTCAACTGGCGAATCAAGGCGACGTACAGCGACGATTCCACCGAAAACTTCCCCCAGGGTGACTGGTACAAGACCTGGTCCACCTGCTACTACGACGACGGTTCCTACGGCGGCATTCACGCCGACGGCGATAGCTGTGACGTCCCGGCTGCTGGCGAGGAATCCGAAGGCTTCCTGCCAAGCGCTGGCATGGTTGTGGCAGTCATGGCCCTGACTGGAGCGGCCGTGATGGCGGCTCGCCGCTCGTGATTTAGCCGTGCAGACGGTGCTCCACCAGGCGTTCGACAAAGCGACGCTGTTCAGCTGTCCACGCTGTGAGCAGCGTGCTCACGCTGGTACGGTCCGGATTCAGGTTCCCTTCGGCAAATCCTGGTCCCGTCAAATCGCTGGCGACCAGTGGCAAGTGTTCACCCGTCATGGTCAGGCGACAACCGTGGTCCTCGGCGACGGCTTCGCCGCCGTCAAAGGTCAACGTCGTTCCTTCGAGGGTGCACGTGAGGCCGCCGGCCTTCACAAAGCGATGAAGGGCCGAAAGGAGGGCAGCGCCGTCGCTTTGTTGGCCGTCATCAACACCGCCGTACGCAGCAAGGAAATCCAACTCCGTGTCGTTTTGTTCCATCAAATGGTCGAGCCCACGGCCGTCGGTGCTCATCAGGCCAACTCCTCAACCGAGAGGCTGGTCCAGCCGATCAAACGCCCGTCGGTCCCGTCGGCGAGCAAGGAGAAGCTCCGGTCTTTCCCACCGTCCTCCCACTGGCGTTGGAGATCCACCGTGGTGGCGCCCGAGGTGTCGAGCAGGTCACTGAAGTCAATGCCAAAGCCCGTGCCGGGCACCACCACGAGGTAGCCCACACGGGTGGTGTCGTGCAGGCCACTGCCGGTGAACAGGGCGTTAGGGCCGGTCAGCGCAGGGAAGCGTTGGTCGTCCATGAGCCGGGCTTCAACATCGTGGAGGGGCAGCGCCTTTGGAATCGAATCTCGGTTGTGCGTGATGGAGTCATCAAAGGTGCCCTTGGCGATGAACTCGCAGGTGAACGCGCCTTCCTCGCCCGACACAGCAAACTTCAGCCAGCCGGCCGTGGTGTCTGAATCCACCCACGAGAGGTTCCATTCGGTCGCCGTTCCGTTTTGCTCGTTCACGGCTCGCCAGACGTAGCCGTCGTTTTCCAGCGCCGTTACCGCTCCGGAAGCCACGCCGCTGAACTCGTCGATGCAGGCCATGGCTTGGTCGAGCGGATGCGCCCGCTGAGTGGAGTTGTCGGGGAGGTGCGTGCCGTCCACGCCCCAATCCACGAGTTCGTCGCTGTCCGGGTTGAGGTCGTTGGCTTGGGGTCGGTTGTCGTAGGTTTTGCCGAGTTCGATGGCTTTGATGCCACGGGACAAGGTGGTTCGCTCAAAGGTGTGGTGCAGTTCGAGTTCACCCTCGGGCAAGACCGCATCGATGCCCCGTTGCTGCCAGGCTGAACAGCTGGTCTGCGATGCTTCGCTGCTGCTGATGGCGACGTCCACGGTTTGGCGTGCGGCCCACGGACTGTCGGCATCGAGCCACATGGTCATCGTTGCATAGCCCAAACAGAAATCTCGCACGTCGCGGTGGCTGGCGGTCACCTTCCACATGTTGGTGGAGCCGATCTTCTCCGAACCGGTGACGCGCCATTCCCAACCCGAACTGGTTCCTGTGGCGTCCTTGGTGATGTAGGCGTTGCCGAAGAAGTCGGCCAGTTCAATCGGAGCGATGACCATGCCCAATCCGGGAGAGAGTTCCTCCAAATCGCCCAGCAGGCCGCCCACGCCGTAGGTGAACGCCGTCCCCTCGTAAGCCGTGGCCGACAAGGTGGCGGCGAACTCCAATTCGGTGGCGAGCACCACTTGTTCCCGGAGTTCCTTCCAGGTGGTGAGTTTGAGGTCGGCCTGTCCAGTGGTCGTGTCGGTGGTGAAATCCGAGCACTTGGAAGCGATGGGGTAGTGCCCCGAGACGTCGAATTGCGAGAACGACATGTCGTTCACGCTCTCCACCGCCAACCACGAGAGCCCTTGTCCGCCGCGGATGCTGACGGCGCCAAGGCGATCATCGGACGACTGGGTGTTCAACTCCACGCCCGTGCCCTCGGTGACCGACGCCGTGCTCTCGCCTTGGAACGACAACCGAATCTTGCAGTAGTTGGGCGGGTCGTCGAGTTGGTTGGTGACGAGTTCAACGTACTCTTCTGAAGCGAGGAAACTTCCCTCGGTGATCACGTAGCCCATCCGGTCGCCGTAACGAAGGGAATCGGCGGTAAAGGGTTCGAGTTGGTTGTTCACGTAATACCATCCGCCAGCGCCGAGCAAGACCAGCGTCAGCATGACGGCGATGGCTTGCGGGCGACGCACCATCTCCATGAGCGTCAGTGGTGAGGTGTCGGTAGTGGATGTGGGCAGCGGCGTTGAGGTGCTGGTGCCTGCTGGAAGCGGAACCGTCTCCGCCTCATCTTCAATCGAGATCTCCACGTCGTCAATCAGGTCAGCCTCGAGGATTTCGGCTTCCAACACCTCGTCTTCGCTCACCTCGGCATCGGGCAGCGGGACAGACAGCGTTTCGTCGTCCTCAAGGGAGAGCATGACCGGTTCGTCGGCTTCGGCCGTTTCTGTTGGCTCATCGTCAACTTCAACCTCCGCATCCGATGCTGCTTCGGTGTCGGCTTCGTCTCCTTCGTCGACCGCTTCCTCAGATGTCGATTCATCCTCAGCGGCTGCGGGCTGGAACGTGGCGGTCGATTCGTCGTAGACTTCGATGCCGAGCGTTTCTTTGTCAACGCCCGCTTCGAGCAGGCGAGCGAGGAGCTCAGCCTTTTTTCCACTCGCAGAAACATCGTTGAGGACGCAAAGGGCCTTGAGTTTCGCCACCGTTAACGTGGTGGTTGGCTCCTCTCCCATGGTCATACCTCAACAAACCGTGGGCACGGTGCCTTTCAAGGGTGGCGTTGATTTGAAGCATATTTGCATCAAAATCGGACGCCGCCGTTCACATCATCCTTCGTGAGGCACGTAGGCGCCTTCGGCGTTCTGAACGTACACGGTTTGGTCGTAGGTGCCATCAGCGAACTTCTTGAAGAAGTAGCCGTTTTCAGCGGGCTCAAACGTTCCTTCGTCGGTTGGAGGGGCCGAGGCGGATTCAGCGACGGGCGCTTCAGCGGGTGGGGAACCGGGTGGACCGGACGGCCCGGCCTGCTGCGCAGGTGGAGCGCCGGGAGGGCCAGAAGGACCTGCTGGCGGGGCGCCACCGGGACCGGCAGCAATGCGGGCCTTGCTGGCTTCGGAGAGCACCTTGGATTCCGTGGTCTCGTTTTCACCTTCGAGAATCTTCCGGAGCGCAGCGCCGTGCTTTTGAGCGCCTATGAAGGCAAAGGCAGACAGGCCAAGGCAGAGCAGACCGGGGAAACCACCGAGGAATTGGTTGGGGTAGAGTTTGCCTTCAACGCTCAGCGCATTGCCTGAAGAGGTGATTTTGTCGCCGTTGGCGTCGATGTATTCGGCGATGAGGCAGTAGTGGCCAGGGTCGATGTTGAACTCGAAATCGTAGGTGCCGTCAGCCAGCACTCGCGTGTCAGCCTCTTGGTACTGGTAGGCGTGGGAATCTCCTTGCTTGGCTTCCTGCATCTTTTCGCTGAGGGTGAAGTCCGTGCAGTCCTCCTGCTCAATAACGTACACCGCGATGTTGATCGCGGCCTGTGTGGGCGGATTGTCTGCCGTCACGGTCAACCGCATGGGCACGTCAAACAGGTCTTCCCCGTCCACGGGCATGCCCCACACGAGACCGACGTCCTTCTCAGCCGAGGTGCTGAATTCGTCCCAGTCGGCGGAAAACGGCATGGGGAAGAGGGCGAAACCGAACAGAATGGCGGCGACACCAAGGTAGAGAAACACGTTCCAGCGAGCCTTCTTCAGCTGGTCCTGTCGCTCCTCGATGGACATCTCTTCCATCAATTCGTCTTGGTCCTCGTCCACAGCGAGCGCACCGGCTGCATCAAGTTCCTCTTCGGACATAAAACCCCGATATCAGCCGAGCACTTCAAGACCGCGGACCGGAAATCCCTCCATCATGGGAACCGATGGAATGAAGAACGACGCCACAGGGCGCCCCGGTATGGGGCTCCGTTTGGCCGTTCTCAGCCGGGGCCCGCGCCTCTACAGCACGCGGCGCATCGTCGAGGAGGCAAAAAAACGCGGCTTAGATGTTGAAGTCTGCGACCCGATGAAGTTCTCACTCGTCGTGAACCAAGGCAGCGTGGATGTCCTTCACCGAGGGCGCGCCTTCGCCAAAGATGCCGTCATCCCTCGCATCGGCCACTCCATCACCCAGCACGGCGTGGCGGTGCTGCGCCACATCGAACAGTTGGGCATCTGGACGGCCAACACCGGCCAGGGCATCCTCCAAAGCCGGGACAAACTCAACGCTTCGCAGATCCTTGCACGCAATCGAATCCCCGTTCCAAAAACCGTCTACGTGAGGGACATCCTCGACGTGGAACAAGCCATCGAAACCGTTGGTGGCCTTCCCGTGGTGGTCAAAGTCACCCAGGGCACCCAAGGCGACGGTGTGTTCCTTCGCCACACGGCGTTTGAAGTTCGCAACCTCGTTCAGGGTTTGCTGATGACCGGAAAATCGGTGCTCGTTCAGGAGTACATCGCTGAATCTCACGGCAAAGACATCCGCGCCCTGGTGGTGGGCGACAAGGTCGTGGCGTGCATGCGACGTCGAGCGCGCGGTCGGGAATTCCGAAGCAACTTCCACCTTAACGGAACGGTGGAGAGCGTCGAATTGCCCGAAGGTTACGCCGAGGCTGCCTGTCGAGCCGCCCGTGTGTTGGGCCTCAACATCGCCGGCGTGGACCTGCTCGAAGGTAACAACGGCCCGCTCGTGCTCGAAGTGAACTCCTCTCCCGGATTGGAGGGCATCGAGAAGGCCAGCGGCGTGAACGTGGCAGGCGCCATCGTCGACTATGTGATGGAAGACACCGCCTTTGCCGAGGTGGACATCGGCCAACTCCTGCGCACCGTGCCCGGCTCGGGTGTGCTCTCCTTGCAACTCCGCAACCACCCGAAAATGGTCGGCAAGCGGTTGGACGAGGTGTTCGCTTCCGTCCCGGTCTTCGCGCTTTCGCGGGGCAATCGCTTGGTGTGGAACCCCGACCATGACGTCCAACTTCGCTACGACGACGTCCTGGTGTGCTATGGCGAACTGACCGAACTGCGAGCATCGCTGCGTCAAGCCATGCTGGGCGTGCCCCGAGAGGCCCTGATGTTTGATGATGCGGCTGAGACCAGCGAGCAGACCGAAGGCTGAATTCAACCCCTGCTTGAGCGGATTCAACACCAGCAGCCCTTGCCGTGAAGTACCACAAGTGTGACAAAAGGATATTTGTGGAACGAAGTTCACCCACAACCCGATGAGGACGTGGTTCGTAACCGCTGTGCTGGTCGCCGTGGCCTTGGCGCCGATGCTCCATTTTACATCGATGCTGGAGGATGAAGCCCCTCTCGCACCTTCGAGCCCCCTTCAAGTCAGCCTGTCAGCAACCTCCGGTTGGACGAGCGGTGGCGAAGACCTGACCATCACCGGGACGGGGTTCCGAGACATGGCCGACAGGAACGTCACCTACGACGGCATCAACCATCAGTGGACGAAAACAACCGCCGACTACACGGATGAATCAGGCCCGGAAAACGCCATCGTCGTGGACTCAAACGGGCACGTGCACATCGTCTACATCAACGGTGGAAACCATAAGATCATGCACGCTGTCAACGAAGGTTCGGGGTGGAACACGGCCGAAGTTGACAGTTGTGCTGGCAGTTATTGCTGGGACGCCCACATGGTCGTCGATGACAACGATGAACTCCACGTCGCTTACTCAGCCCAGGGCGAGAAACTCGTGTATCAGCACTACGACGGCCAAGACTGGAACGGCGGTGTGGTCTCCTCCTATGCACGGTTTGCGCCGGTTGGCATCGCAGTCGATTCGAACAACCTCCCCCACATTTCCTACTCGCAAACGGGCCAATGGTGTGGCAATGGACTCCGTCTCGCATCGTTTGACGGAAGCGCATGGACCACTCAAAGCGTCGACGCAGGCACCAACAAGGGTTGCGATTCCTCCATCGTCATCGACGACAACGACCACGTCTACATCGCCTACCAGGACCGAGACAATTCAAAACTGAAATTTGCCACCAACAAAAGCGGTTCGTGGTTGAGTTATTCACCCGATGCCTCTTCGTTTGGCAATAACATGTATCCTGGCTATTCCACCTCGCTGGCCATGGACGAACAGGGCCAGTTCCACATCGCCCACTACGACAGCGATAACGAAGATTTGCGCTACTCAACAGGCGTTCCAAACGGTCAATGGACCAGCAGCATCGTTGACGCTTCGGGCAACACCGGCAAAAACCCCTCCATCGCGGTTGACGCCGCCGGTGATCTGCACATCGTCTACTCCAGTTGGTCAGGTTTTGATTTGAAGTACGCCACGCTCAAACCATCTGCATCATCCTCCTGGCAAAAGAGTAGCATTCAGACCCAGGACATGGTGGGCGATTCAAACGCCATCTACATCGACAATGGGATGATCCACGTCGCCTACAGCGACGATTCCAACGATGTTCTGAAGTACGCCACGAAGTCAACCGGCGTCGTCGTCACCGACGAAATCACGGTTCAGTTTGGCCAACTCGGTGCGGTTACCGGCGACGTGCTGGACGACGAGACCATCCAACTCACGACGCCGACGGTCGCCTCGCCAGGTGTGGTCACCGTCTCCCTCATCGACGAGAACGGCGACGAACACACGTTGGCACCCTCATTCGAATTCATCGACCAGAACGACCTTGACGGAGACGGTGTGGCGAACGCTGACGACGACTGCCCCAACGATGCAGGAACATCGACCCAAGACCAAGTCGGATGTCCTGACGATGACGGCGACGGCTACAGCAACGCCGGTGACGCCTTCCCCAACGACGCCAACGAATGGATGGACAGCGACGGCGATGGTGTCGGCAACAACGCCGATGCCTTCCCCAACGATCCGACAGAAACCGCTGACTCGGACGGCGACGGGGTGGGCGATACTGCCGATGCCTTCCCCAACAACGGATTTGAGCAATACGACTCCGATGGCGACGGGGTCGGCGACAACGCCGATGCCTTCCCCAACGACGCTTCCGAAACCCACGACACCGACGGCGACGGCGTGGGCGACAACGCCGACGCCTTTCCCTTGAACGCCTTTGAGCAACTCGATTCCGACGGCGACGGGGTGGGTGACAACTCTGACGCTTTCCCGAACGACGCCTCGGAAACTCACGACACCGATGGTGATGGGGTCGGCGACAACGCTGATGCCTTCCCCAACGACGCTTCCGAAACGGTGGACAGCGATGGCGACGGGGTCGGCGACAACGCCGATGTGTTTCCGAACGACGCCAACGAGAGCGGTGACGGCGACGGCGATGGAGTCGGCGACAACACCGACCAGTGCCTTGACACGGAGGCGGGCGCCGTAGTGGACACCACCGGATGCCTGGTGGTCACCGATTCGGACGGCGATGGCGTGGCTGACGTGAACGACCTATGCCCCAACGAGAACGCCTCAGCGGCTGATGAGGACGGCGACGGCTGTCTCGACGATGATGACGGCGACGGCGTGCTCAACGACAACGACGATTGCCCCTTCACCGACCCGGAGGAGACCGTGAACGCCGACGGGTGCAGCGAGGGTCAGCTCAGCGTGCTGGACGACGACAACGACGGCGTTTCGAACCTCAACGACCTGTGCCCCAACACCGCTGCGAACGTGAGCGTGGACACCACGGGTTGTGAGATCACGGACGCCGGTGGCGATGAAGGCGTGTCGAGCTCGCTACTGGATGCCTTCTTTTCGGGCGACGCCGACCCAGTCACTACAACGGTGGGCATCGGCGCCATCCTGATCGCGTTGTTTGGGCTGCTTCAAACCAATGCGGTGGCGGCCCTGCTTCCCGAGACCTTCCGCTGGGTGCAGGTGCTTCGAAACAACACCAAGTTGACCAAGGAGGAAGAAAACGAGTTGACCTACCTGCAGTCCCTCACCCAAGCCTATCATGCCAACCCACAGGAATTGGCTGACGAACTCGAGCAGCTGCGAGGCGACCTGACAGCACGCTACACGAACAACGAGATCAAGAAGCAGACCCGAGAGAAACTCATGACCCTCATCGACGACTTGCTGGCCTCCACCCCGGAGCAATTGAACCGCATCGCCCACAACGACGCATACTTCGGACTCGCCGGAGCCATCGATACCGAGGACCGCACCCTGTTGCTCAACGAAAAATTGGCCATGGCCGCGTCTGGTGTTGTGCCCGCCGCTCCTGCGGCGCCACCTCAGCCTCAGGCCGCCACCGAGCCTGCCAGCACGGCGGTTGGGGTGGTCAAGGACGACGGTTATGAATGGCTTGAATGGCCAGAAGGCAGCAGCGTGTGGTACTATCGCAAAGCGCATTCACGCACAAGCTGGACAAAGTGGCAGTGAGGAATTCAACCGGTCAAGGCCAGCCTTGGCACGGGAAAATGGGACGCCTCCTGCGAGAAGGCCAATCGTTGGCTCAGCAGAACATGTCCTGAAAGACACCGTCTTGAAACAGAAAGATGGTGAGGAAGAGCACCCCCAAATGGGCCGCCGTCCAAGCGAAGGCTTTGCCAGCGTCCAAGGCCTCATCCATCAGTGAATTCAGGAAGATGAGACCGTTGATGGGGACACCGATCATGCTGAGGAAAAACGCCAAGCCACCCAATTGCTCGAAGACATTGTCGTTGTCGCATCCATCTGGGCCTACGGTAGCGCCCATCTGCAGGAGGAAACCGCCAACCAGCGCAAGCCCCATCAGCACGGTACAAAACGTGGAATGCGGAAACGGGCCTGAGTTCGTGGACGTGCTGGCATCGCCTTCGGATTGCTGCGAGCGCGGCGTGAAGGACGCACGTCCATTTATTTTGAAGCGGTTGTACCGATCGTTCCATCGAACCATCGCCGGCGAGCGTGGCTCGTAGGCTTCGTTGCCCTCATCGCCTTTCTTTGGAGCCTGCTTCCAGTTTTTTCGACGACGAGAGGAGGGAAGGTGTTGTCCGTCTTCGGAAGAATCCGGCATAGTAGTGCTTGGGTGCTCGGCAATAAAATGCCTCTCCCTGCTAAGATAAGCGCATAGCGATGTATACGAACCATAGAGAACCCTTCTGTGCACGAAACCTATTTTCAAGGGTGTACGGAATGACACCTTTGGTCCCTCTTCATTGTGCACATAGTATGAGGTTGATGCAGGTGATAACTTTATGTCCAATCTGAATGAAAAGTCAAACATGGGTGATGATGAATATGAACACGAACGCCCGAGAAAGGCCAACAGAAGAGGCATGAACTATTTTGGTTCATTTTTGTTGTTTTCTTCATCGAGTATTATTTTCACACCTTTGTTGGAAAATTTTCCAAGTCTAGCGCCAAACGGTTGGGAAATTTTGATTTGGCTCGCCTGGGGATATGCCATCTTCGCCTATTCCATCATTCTCTTGATTGTCAACAATGTGTTTCGATTCCTCGAAAACAAGAGATCAAATCTACCTCCATCACCCACGAATCGAAATTGGCTAAAAAATCTCAAAACCCTCGGACTGAGTTTGCTTCTTTGGTTCGCTCTGATTATTGTTCTATGGAATATACCTGTTTAGGTTCAAAATGATGGAACCTATCTTTATCCACATGGGGGCCGGTTGTAGCCACGGGTAAACACAACCCTAGCCAGTGTACTGGGGGACTGAACACCCATTGTACTCCTCCATAATGTCTTGAGGGGTTTGAGAGAACCCATGCGATTTCATGGAAATGATATGTCGGTTGTCTGTATCGAATTAAAAATTCAATTCGGATGAAATCCTATCTTTCTCACTATAGTAATATCTGGCATTTGAATAATCCCCTCTTGATTCAAATGATTTACCAATGAGATCTAAAGCTCTCATCTCACCGAAATGAGAATTTATGTCTCTAAAAATTTGGAGTGATTCACGGGCATAATTCTCAGAAGAGACGTAGTCTCCACTCATTCCAAAAAGAAAGACTATTTTCATCAATGTTGTTGCAACTTGTTTTTTTTCGCCAGGTGTCTCAAAAATTTTCAACGATTGCTGATAAAAATTTGATGCTTCACGAATGTCTCTTCTAAGTGTGT
>CAXRAL010000001.1:0-30785 GCA_964228815.1 Candidatus Poseidoniaceae archaeon | reverse complement strand
GTATGACTGATTGACATTTGCTTTCTACTCTCGTCGTTCTTCAAACGAATTGAGGAAAATGTCCCTGCTGATTTCACCCTTTAGGAATCGCTCGATCCATGCTCTCACGTCAGGCGTTGGAAGGAAAGGCTGAGCGGGTTGTCCGGGGTACCAAGTTTCCCTTATGCATCGATGGAGCTTTGTGAAATGTACTTGACGACTGTTCCCAAAAATACCGTCGAAATTATTGTACAAAGCTTGTACATCATCTTGGATTCTGAAATCGGCTGTTGCTGAGTTTCTTGAGTGGAATACCTTCACTTGTTTTGGTTTAGAATCCGGTTGACTTGCCTTTTTTGTTGGTGATTTTCCTTTCCGTTTAGGGTTTGATGACCGTTTCTTTGATTTTCCTTGATGGCCGCTTTGTTGATTCTTTTTTCCAGGGACACGTACATCTGCTGTTGTCATCTTGCCCCATAGTTCACAACATCGAACCGTTTTGGTAATGTTTTCACGATTGAGCCCTTTGAGGTTAAGCGACCCGTTTTTCATGCCGTGAGAGAATTCATTTCTCCAATCAAGAACAGATCTTACGAGAGTATAATCTGATTTCAAAGGTTTGATATCGTGTGAGTCACCATCTTCCCCTTTCAACAATTTCATCATCATACCGAGTGTCAGTCGATCCCTGTGTGTACTCGTTCCGTTCTTTAGCTGGTACCTTCGTTTTGGAAGAAGCACTTTGATGGTCTCCTCTAATTCCGCTATTTTTCTCATCAACCAGAGAGAACCATGGTGATTTTTCACTTCTTCAAACGAGAGGATAGATGGCCAAGTGAGGGCCCCTTCACCTGTATTGATTTCATCCGATGGGAGAATAAAGAGAGGCATATGATCCTGAAAAAGGGAATCGAGTGAATCAAATAACAAGTCATCATAATTCTTGTATCCAGCATCCAGAGGCCGGCGTTTTCCCTTTCTGTCCACCACATGTGTAAGGTTCAACACACCGGGAGAGTCGTAGATTGTGAGAAAGTCAAAATCATTAGCCTCGCACAACAATTTGCACGCCAATGCTGTTTGTTCCAATTCCTCATCACTCCAAATGAGGCCCGCTGCGCCATGCCGCATGACATCCATCAGATGGACATCAGCATCGTCCGTTCTTGGAGGCGATTGCCTGCGTCGAGGCAACGATATCGTTGCCTTTGAAAACAAGCGTAGCTGCTTGGAAATATCGGTGCAAAGCGATGCGATGGTTTCTACATCCCTGGAGCTCTTATCCTCGTGGCGCCAGTAATCTTCGTAGGTTTCATGCAGTGCTTGGAACAACTCAAGCAAGTCATGAATCGCTTTGCTCTTCTTCTCAACATTTCCTGCCATGATGGCAGTATACCCAAGATAGGTGCTCAACATGGCATCATTGAGGCGACGGGAAAGGAGTTCTCTGAGCGAAAAAAGAGCCGTTGGGTTGTTGTTCGAATCAACGACCATCAACACAAACGGTGTTGTGGGATGCTGTGCCATGTGAGAACAGAGAGCAACCAACGCATGAAAGATTGATTCATCCTCTTTCACCGTGAGGATTTGGTCCATCGTAAAGAGTTCAACGCTGTCTCCGGAACGTTGTGCAAGGTGGGTGATGTTCCCTCCTTTCTTAGCGTAAACGGCGCGAGCCGTCATGTCGTTGACGTTGGTTCGTATTCGTGGGGCATCAACCAACGGCATGATATCAAAACCCTGAGCGTCCATGATGTTCCGGACGGCTGACCTGTAAGGTTCGCCTTTTTCCGATGATGCAGATTCACAAAGGGCAAAGATTAGACCGTTTGAGTCAAAATCTGAAACCGTCATGATTGCCTACCTGCAAAGCGATATTTAGACTCAACCTTGCACCAATTTGTGAATGAAATTGAGGGAGTCATGATTAAAATTCAAGGGTTCCCATCTCCGAGATAGAGGATGAGTCAACGTCCATCTCGCCCCCGAATCATTGGCACAATTGAGGAACGAATCGCCGTTCTCCAGTGTGCTCGATATGTCATTGAAGCCATGAAACAGAGCGGCCACTTCCAAGGGATTGACCTCGAGTCCCTTTCGACCACCGTCATTGGATTCTTGCGAGAGCCCGCTCCTAACCTCCTCGGAATTTGTTCCTATTCAAAGCACGGAACGAGAGCTAGAACCACGAGACCAGGGGAAAACACTTGGAGAATCTTGGTCAAACGAAGCCTTGTTCATGATGATCCTGAGGAACTTGCCGCCACCATCTATCATGAGTATCTTCACGCCATTCTTGGATATGATGAGGGGCACGGGGCAACCTTTTCTTCCATGGAAGCACTTTGGCCACTTTGAACAGGAGGTGTTCGTTCATGATTACTGGGATAGCGATGTTGGATAGAACGGTTTTCCTGCTTCTCATCGTCATTGTCATCCCCATCGTTTCGATCATCTCAAGTCTTGCATGGCGATTCGGAATCGGCTTGATTTGGATGCTTGCAGGCATTTTGACACTTCTCTCACCGGTCATGCTCTTGGGTGGAATTGTGAACATCATGACCCCTGGGGGATACGAGTTGGGCTTGGGACTGCTGATGGCGGCCGTGCTTGCGCCGATCACTGCAGGGGCAGGGAATGAATTGCAAGATGAAAAATACTGGATTGTGCTTTGCCAAGTTGTATTTGGTGCACTTGCCCTTTTGAGCCTACCAGCAAGCTCTACGCTGCTGTTTGCTGCCGTCGTCTTTTCACTCTCTGGCATGCTTGGAGAGATGATGGTCGATTACGACATCTGAACAGTTCAATGGCCAAACATCGAGCCAGCGGTCATGTCAATGACAGAGGCCGTAAGGTACGAGCACTCCTCAGAGAGAAGAAAACGTACCATGGAGGCGACTTCTTCTGGTTTGCAGAGTCTCCCCAAATGGGTTTCCTTGGCAATTCCTTCACGCTTCTCTGTTGACCAATCGTCGGTCATTCCGGTGATCATGGGACCTGGGAGAATGGAATTCACCTGAATCTGCCGTTGCGCGAGCGTGCGTGAAACAGACACCATGAGCCCGTGGAGGCCAGCCTTCGATGCGGAATAACTTGGCTTGTTCGCGCCCACAATGCTCACGGGACTTGAGATGAACAGAAGACGACCTGAAGGCACCATATGACGGTCTGCAAAACGGCTAAGGCGCATGGCGGAAGTGAGATTCACGTCCATGGAGAACTGCCATTCGTCATCGGTCATTGTGTCGAGCCGCCCACCATGGGAGACAGCAGCGCAATGAACAATACCGTACAACCTCTTGCCATCCATTCGTTGTGCAAGTGCGTGCTCGAGCGTGTCCTGACTCAAGTCAAGTTGGAGAAACCCAAACCCTTCGTTTTCAATCAGGGATGCGTGAGGCTCGTTGATGTCCACCCCGAGAACATCATACGAGTTCAGGAGTGCATGCGAGACCGATTCCCCAAGTCCAGAGGAGCATCCCGTGACTACAACGGTGCGCTGCATGGGCCTTCCTAACGCTAATAGAACATGAAGACTTCCGAAATACATGGGCAAATTCTTGGATGCTGTTGAGGAAAAAATTGAGACCTTGACAAAGAACGTGGAAGCCCTTGGTGATGATGGATTCAACGAACGCACACGGCTCGATGTTCACGATCTTCTGTGTACCTTGCGCCTTGCCATCTGGGAAGATGAAGCAAGCTTTGTTGAGTGGCTTGACGGGAAAACCCACGAAATTAATCCGAACATCCTAAAGAGAATTATTCTCAAAGGTGGTGAAAAGGATGCTCAAGGGAAGGCGAAAGACGGCGTGGAACTACGATTCCATATCTTCAAAGGCGAAAATGATACCTTCATACACAATCATCGTCAAGATTTCATCACCATTCCACTCACAGGGATGTACAAGTATACGTGGTGGCTCGAAGACCCGACCCAGGAGGGTGAATATTTTGTTTGGGAACGAGCAAAAGGTGGGGACCTCACACCAAAGGGGACGGAAAAGGGTGTACTGCTGCCCGCAAGGGTTGGTCCAGATTTCAGCCTAGAAGCGTTGCCAAAAGGCCAGTTTTCTGGTATGTTTCAAGGTGGAGACCCTCCGATGTTCGTCTATCATAAATGGCTTCACAAAATTGAGTATGGGATGGATGAAGATGATCTCATGGTCACCTTCGTCGTCCGCAGAGGCCAGCGTCATCCACTGACACGGGTGGTATCTGAAAAGAACGATGCCGACGAGGGAAATGAGAATGTGTTATCGACCAAAGAAAAACAACTCACAATGGAACAGAAGCGTGAAATTCAGCAGTCTGTAGTCGACGCCCTGCGTCCACCCGGGCTTCAAACATCACTGAACGAGAACAGTATGAGCCCAAAGAAAGACGCCTTTTCACATCTCCAAAATTACATTACACCCACGGTCAACCTGCTGCGTGTCAACAAATCGGATTTTGAGGTGGAAGAAAACCTCAACCACAAGGTATGTACGGCGTTGATGAAATCGAACAGGTTCAATTTCCTCCCCCTCATGAACGACGACGGTTCATGCTCCGAATTCTTGAGTGTTGATATCTTCAATCAAGATGAATCAAAGAAAATTACCCCACCGCGTCTTGCATTGAATCACCATGCGTTATCGGCCATCCTTTGGACGATCGGTTCTCGAGAATTCGTTTGTCCAGTTTGGGATGAGCAACAGCAACGGCTCGCAGGCATCTTCGCACTTGACAACCTGAAAGGAAATCAATTCAGAGATGCATTGTTGCTGTCCCTCGTTTCTCCCGAGGCTCTCGCATTCATCAAAGATGAAACACAACGAAAGAGCATCTCAGGAGAACGGGTGGCCTATGCCAACCAGTTGGTTGACACCCTCTCAGCGCTTGACGATTTTGTCTTTTCATCCGACCAAGTAGCCCTTGACAGCGATGAGATGGACGAATTAATTCACCGAGCGATGTTGAGTCTAGGCCCTCTGATCAACATGACAGCCAACATTGACCTCCCCAATGTTTCTCGAGAACCGCAATCAACAAAGGAGGCGACCCTTGGGAATTGGGCACGGTTCCCCATGTTCGTGTTGAACGTTGATGACCCCAACCAGCCATTCGACAATCGCGAATCAGTGCGGGCGCTGGAACTGATTTTCAAAGGTGCACAATACTCACAGTTGGCCCTGATTTCACCAACCAAGCAGAAGCTGCTGACGCGCATGGGCGGGAAGGACAAACCAGAACTGTCGGCATTGAAGGTCTACGATTCAAACACAGAACTCCACCAAATCATTACCGAATTCTCCAAACTATCGCGGCCGTTGTTTGTCAAGAATGAGGAGGGAGATTACGGTATCTTCTCGATTTACGAGTTCAAGCAAGATCATGTCTTCCCACAATTCCAGGCCTACATCTACGATGCCATTGGAGCCATCTCAGACGATGAGACCAAAAACAGCCTCCTCAATCAATTCGGCGAGGTATGCCATGCCCTGTTTACCGACGAATCGGAAGAAACGGAAGAGGCGTTCCAGAAGTTGTGTCAAAATCTGGTTCATGCCAGTTGAGGTTGCGTGCATGGGACTGAGGTCCAATCTGTTCCTCACGGATTGAAACCAACATTGGGCCTGCCTTCTCACTCACAATGGAACACATCGAAACATTGGTGCCCATCAGCGGAGCAAAGCGTCCACCCAGCCCACGCGTGCACGGGACATTTGCTGAACGGATGCGACTCCATGAACTGGCCCATCGTGTGGTTGAAATCATGAAGGAAATCCATCCCGAACTCAGTGGCAGGATTGAGGAAATTGAATGCGTTCCCCTTGAGTTTAGTTGGGAAAACAAGCGAAAACGGACGGTGTGTGATATCCGGTTTGACCGACGAACTTCCGCTGTGTTGAAAATTATCATTGATCGAAACCTCGTGTTTCACTTTCCTGAAGCAGCCATGGCCGCTCTTCACCAGCAATTTCTGGCCGCCCTCTTGGATGAATCAACCCCTGTCGAGCATCAACACATACTCGAGCAACGGCTTCAAGGGCACCTCAGAAAGGAAACCTAACGTTTGGACATGGCGGATTTCAATCCACGGAACCGTCTTTTGAAGATGGTATTGCCGACGAGTCCCAATGAGAATGAATCGAGCGCCCAATGAGATAGATCTACCAACAATTGAGGGCTCAAACCGTCATGGTATTGAGTCCAAGAGTAGTCTTGTGGTGCAATATGGAACCTACCGAGATGAATTGACACGAAACCTTGAGGCAGCAAAGGAGGCTATTTTTCGGTGCACGGTTGAACGTGATTCATCCCTTGCAGAGTATGCCCACCTGTTTGCTCAACGATTGGAACAGCAAGTGATCTCGGTCATCGAGGATGGCTTGGAGGCGTTGAGCATCTACGAGGAGGCGGGTGAGGCCTTGGATGAAAACACAAAAAAGCGGTTGTTGAATTATGTTCACCTGGCACTGAAATTCAAGGGATTGGAGGAATCATCGTGAGCAAGGAGGAGTTGTTCTCTGACTTGACCGCCGTGTTGGAGACAAACCGCCCAGCACTTCAGACCTTGAGCGAGTTGTTGTCCGTTCTGGAAAAGGATATCCTGCAAACGTGTGATGAACCGGCATCCAGTCCACAGCAGCGCGTCATTGCTTCGGTGGAGAACGTCCACGGAGCGGTCGAACGTCATCGCAGCCTGTTCTATGTTCACGAAACTCGATTGGCACAGCTCAAGCACCTCCACAGCATCAACCCTGCAGACACAAAAATTCAACCGTTGCTCATGCATTTCGCTGGTGTTTATGCCTCAGTGGAAGACCGCACCTGGATTCTTAATGCGTCAAAGTCCAACGAGCTGTGCGAACGAAACGTCGATGGATTGCTGCCGTACGGGATTACGCTGTTCCTCGGCGGCGAGGGGCAGATCATGCTGGCCAAATTCCTGAAACACCCAACGTCGTGGAAGACGCACGTTGCACGGATGGAGGCACACGAATACTGGGTGACTTCGTTTCTCAACGGACTGCTGCGAGGCCATGCACTCTCTCACCCACTTCACCTTCTCTTGATTGAACTGAATACAATTCTTCGAACGAGCCGCGAGCAACAAACCGTCCACGAAAGTTTCTGGACGCTGAACGAACTCCAACAGCGGCTGCCCGATGTTGCTCAACAACGTGTGCTGAATCTCGAACTCAAGCACCTGGCCTCCCTCTGCCAACCCTTTCCTAATCGCGTGATGGAGGGAGAAGAATGACCATCGATCCCGGCATGCTCTTTCTGATCTTCTTCCTGCTCCATTTTGGTGTCGGTTTGGTGGCGTACGTTGAAAAGCGGCTCAAGCCGCTATTGGAACTTTTGCGAATTAAAAGCAATGAAACCGTGTCCATGTTGGAATTGGCTCGCCACTATGACGAGCTGGGCGTTTCTGTTCCCGATAAGTTGTTGATCGAACCGGCACCGATCCTTACCTCCATGCTTCGTCGTTTGGAGGCACGTGTTTCGTTGGAAATTTCTGCCGTGCTGTTTGCAGCCCTCATCCCTTCGAGTGTCATGACAGCCATCGTCATGTATTGACGCTCACAACATCATTGAACGTGCGACGATGTCGTGTTGTGTCACGATGTGCCAGCCTTCCTCAAGCCAATCATCAATGAAAGAAGCCTGTTCACCATCGTGTTCCCAAAGCTTGGGCGAATAATACACCAGCACCGCTTCAAGGCCAGACGACAACCATTCAGCCACTTTGACAAGCGGTTCATGGGCATCGACGGAAGGAGGTGCAGGGCTTAGCAAGCCAACTTTTCTCAACTCTGAAACTTCTACGGTGGAGGGGAGGGCCTTTTTTCCGTACTTTTGAAGGCTCATGACCAAATCATTCAATCGGATGGAGCCAACACATCGATCCTTCATGAAGATTGGTTGGAGATCAAACCCGTCTTCGGCCATCGATTCGATGAGGGCAGGCAACGGCGTGCCAGCGGTCACTCCTGAATTGTTCAACGCCTGACGCTTTCCCGGATACCCCATAGCCGGCCCGAGTTTTGTGTGTGCATGAGCAAGGCTGTAGAGGACGGGTTCCGAATGTTTTCCAAAGAGATAATCCTCAATGAACAACAAGCGTTGGACGTTAATATCGGGCGTAATTCGAACACCTTTGACCACCGGTAGGTCAGGGTAAGCGGGCCTGTTGGAGCCCATCATGTTCCACTCGGATTCTGACCGAAGATGGCGGACGCCATCATCAAGCGCAATTAAATCCGGGGTGTTGATGGCCTGATTGAGTTCATCGAGTTGTCTTTGCTGATGAGCTTTGATGTCATCTTCAAAGGCCTCTTTGCTTGAATATTTTATCGGAAACAGGGTGTCATTAAGTGTCCCAGATTGGGCAAAATCCTGCAGTTTACGAAGCGTTCCTGCAAGGTTATCCACGCCAACATCCCAATCGTCATCCGAGGTTGGAACGTTGACGATGGCAGGCTGGAGGAGGAATTCCAAAAGAACCTCATCGACTTCACCCCATGCGTTTCGAACGGTCTCTTGGGCCTCTGCGAAATCTGTATGCCAGGTCAACTCACCTTTTTGTGCGAGATCGTTATCCTCAGGCAACGGATGGATGACAACCCAACCGTCTTGCTTGATGTAACCGGTTTTCTTTCCTTTATCGGCCGCTTTGTAAACAGCAACATCGATCGTCAAGGTTGGTCTGGATTGTTGTTGCTTCAAAATCTCACGTGCCATATCAGGAATGGTAATCCCGCGTTCCTCTTGTTGGTTCAGCGCCTCTGCGATTTTGTGTATGCGGGTCAATATTGTTCGCTCGCCAAATTTCTCATCCACAGTCATCACCGTTCCCTCTTCACAATTAATCAATAAAATCAGTTCACGAAGTAGTTAGAATCAACATCATCTCCACGAAGGTCGCCAGGCTTGGGCGCCTTCTTGGCAGGTCCGGCCTTGTACAACTCATCTCCAAAGATCGCTCGAAGGAGGTCAAAGAACAGACCGCCACTTGGCTTGTTGAGGGCATGAAGTTGAACGAACTTACCTCGAACGTTGGTGGTGAGCTCTTCAATATGGTTTGGATGGCACCCGAATGAGTCGTGAACCGACCAGAAATCTGTCATTTTGAGGCTGTTTGCCAAGCCCTGAATGACCATACGCATGTGAAGTGCATCCAACGAGTGAACGAGGTTTGGAGCAATGCCTGTTCGCTCACTCTCGATGCTCCGTTGACCAGATTTCCGTCGGACCGAGATATGACCTTGCTCGTTGGGGGTGATGTAGGCACCAAACGGTTTCAAGGCCTCATTGCTGCGGATCTCTTCTGAAGTGAGAGGGCCGTCGTTGTCCAAGAGGCCCAAGTGTGTTCGCAATTTGTTCCAGGCGACACCATCGCCATCCGCCGTGAAGGGTTTCAATGACTCCTCCAATGCTTCCGATAGTGCTGTGAGACGGCTCAGTTCCGACTCCTTGACATATTCAACGAACGCCAATTCTTCATCAAGATCGCCTCCGAGGGAACGCAGGTAGGTTGTGATACCATCAAAGTCAATCGCCTCGCCGAACGAAACGGGAACGAGGACCTCATGTTCATTGCCAAGCATTGAACGGAGTTGGTCACGATGCCCGCGCAACCCAGCCCAAGGCGAGACCGACTCTGTTTTCGCTTCGTGCCAGTATTGATTCAACACCTTCGAACCGTCGGAAAGGGTCCATTGCAGAGGTTCACAGGAAACCTCCTCGTGTTTGTTCACCATCTTTCTCAACCACTTGGTGACTTCATTGAAGGATGGCAACACTGTCTTGATGGCCGTGATGTAATCCGACACAACTGCTGATGCAAGCGGATGGTGGAGATCATTGGCCACTTGATTATGAAGAAGTTGGAGCGTACTCTCGGGGTGAGCAACCGGTTGATACGAGAGTTTTCCGTCATCCCGCTTCTTGTCGATTTCGACCCAACCACCAACGTCCCCGTCAGGGTCCTGATTGTGCGTCAGGAAACTTCGGGTGATTGAAGCGTGGCCAGCACCATAACCGTGCGTCATCACGGGTTTCTTGGCAACCTTGCGGGAGAGGAGGACTTTTCTCAACGAGGCCTTCAATTCCTCACTTAGGGCGAACTTCGGGTCGTCGAGTGGGCATGATTTTTCCCACATCGAAGAAAGTTCAGCGACCACTTCGAGGTACACGTCAGCAGGGACGACCGTCCCGTCCTTTGACGCAACGTTCACGCTTTGAGCCATCCGCAAATCTCTCAACAGCGCTGCGGCGTGTTGATACACGCTTGAAGAAGCGTCAACGTTCAACGGCATGTTGGTCTCAACACCAACACCGCCAGCGTTGACAACACGCATGTATTCGTGCATGAGGCTGTACCGCTGGAAACCTTCTGCCTTCGCTCGGAAGACATCGCCCTCTCCCCAAATCTTGTACCCCTCAATGATGGGCAAGGCGAGGATCTCCTCGAGCATCTCCTCAAATAATGGGTCTTGTCCCACCTCGTCAAAGCTCGACCAGGATTTGTCGTTGAGTTTGGCGATAAGGTTGAGGTATTCTTCTCCTTTGTTGAGCTTCCCTACGCCCTTGAGGTCGCGGAAAAAGGAAGCACAACGGCGACGCATCCAGGCAAATCCGGATTCGGTAAGGGTGGTCTTCTCCCCAAAGCGGAGGAGACCACGGCAAAGATCGTCGTTCTGTGGGGAGAGCATGGTAGTGGAGGTGTACATTCTGCCGCGCCAATCAAAGAACCAAGGATGCCAGAACGTAGGCTTTCCAGGATGATTTGTGAGGAGCTCGTCAATAAATCGGAACGTGTCTTTCCATTCGCGAACCTGTCCGTGCCGAATGGACGAGAGGCCTTCGTTGTAATCGATGACAATTCGGTCTTCATCGGCCTGAATCTTCAATTTCCCAACAATGTTCTCCTTGATCTCATGGTCGAGAATCGCCTTTACGACCTCGTAGGTCTTGACGTCGACCGTCCACGTTGTCTTTTGGAGAACGTTGAGGACGTTTGTGGCTTCTTCTGAAGGTTCAAACCGGGGGAATCCAGCATTCAGGGCCCCTTGTTTGTCCGAAACCAATGGATGGTGATTCTGAATTTCTGGAGTGCAATATCCACCAGCAGTGTAATCTTCAGAGGAACGGTCTACGGGTTCACAAAGCATGGGTTGCATACGCTCCCTGTGATAGAGTTCCTTGAGCAGGTTGCGAGGTTCTTCAGTATCGTTCTGAACGAACCGCTCCCGGATGTCTCGGTGGACTTTGTTCGTCAGGCGAATGAGGTTGGATGAATGGTCGGGTGCATCTCCGTTGGTGTAGCGGAACGCCCGGGTCTTTTCGATCTTGAACAGCCCTGCTTTCGACGCATGGACAGCATACAACAATTGGACGGCTCGGGTCTTGCACCAGTCATCCCGGTCAACAGGCTGCTTTCCTACCCGAGATTGAACTGCCTGATCGACCAGAAACGCCACGTGCGGCTTGACCGATTTGAGCTCCCTTGCGAGGCGCTCAGCCACTTCAGTACCCAGAGCAATAAAGAGTTCTACTTCCTTTTGGTCTTCGCGTTGCGCTCTGTAGGCTGGTTTCTGAGTGTCAGCGGCTGGAATATCGAACGAGATATTGTCTTGGAATGCCGTCAGAATGGCTTCGCCGAGCAGTTGTTTTCGGTAGCGTGCAGCTTTGCCCTCCTCGCCTCCAGAGCTGAACGTGATCCGTTGCAGCGTCCCATTAGCGTCAGCAACTTGGAGTGACTTGGGTGCACGAATCACCGCATTTCCAACCGCCGTTTCGATGACTGAACGAATGATTTTCCCTGCGATACGATGGAAGTAGACGCGCTCGCTAGGCCAGGTGTTGTTGTCCCAGTATTGTTGTTGACAAGCACGACAATGGAGCACCTTTCGCTCAATCGTTTTCAGGCGGAGTGCGAATTGTACCAGCAGGGGATGGTTTTGAGAGAGGACTCGCAATTCCTTTCGATTCAGTGGACCGGTGTTTTTGGTGTTGATTCGGTCTTTCACCGTCGCCATGTGTTTGGTTCCCTGAATGGTCGCCTCGACCTCTCTCCCCTCGCCACTCTCCAGCACGGCCTTGACAAAATTTCGAAAGGCCTGCCAGTCAACCTCGTATCGATGAAGGTTGATTTCTGCCTCTTGACCGTCTTTTTGTGGCTTCTTCTTCACTGAAGACCAGAAATGCAATTTGTTGTCATCATTGAAAATAGCCTGCAACTCTGCAGTCAGCGTTCCACGTACTTCGGGGATCAAGGTTCTAGCGAGGTAGATGAACTGTCCTTTGTGGTTCGCCAAATCATCAACACTCACAAGATGGTCGCAATCATCGTTTGTACAATGGAATGCCTGATCCCAACTGCGCAATTCAGCCCAACTCTGATTTGCATGCAAGAATTTAGCTGCATCGGCTACTTCATTCAAGGCAACCTGCACACTCGGACGGTACTCATCAATCAGGTTCTGAAAATCCTTCGACACGCGTTGAATGTCCACGATACTTTCCTCGAGGCCCGGACCAACCTCCGAATCATTAACCCCGTCCTCCTCTTGAGTCCATCCCTTCAAATCTCCGAGAAGCTTCTCCAGGTCAAAGGTTTCCTCCTCGACGTGTGGTGATTGAAGTTCATTCCGCAAGTCAAGTCCTGCCATGGCTCGCTCCTTCTGGATTTGAATTCGCTCTTTTTCGTTCATGACGCTCCCCTGCAGACGTGTTTACTTCGTCTCTATTGATTAAGATTGCATCGTCTAAATTTGAATTGGGATGACCCGGATTCAAATCCACAAACCCCCCAAAGCGCCAATGGCAATGAATACAGAAATTATCACCGACGCCATCCTTACTTACCCAGGCATGGCGTTTGCAACCGCTGCATCTGTTCTCTGGGGCGCACGTTATGTCTACAAACTCAAGATCGAAAACGACCTCATCAAGGCTCAGGATTTCATCGGCGAAGTTCGTGCGCTCAATAAGATCGAGGACATGAACGATTTCCTTGAATTCGTTGCTCAGGAAGAACGGAGTCAAGTTGACGAGGTCGAAGCAGAGCTTGCTGACCGACAACTTGCGACCATGCAAGAAAAGGAGCTTCTCCAAAACGCCGAGGGCATCATGAAGACCTCCATCGAAATGAAGGAAAACTTTCTGAAGGACATTTTGGATAACCTTGAGGATGTTCAGGATCGACTTGGAGGTGTTGACGGACTTGATGCGATTATCAATGAAATGAACGGAATGAAGGATGCTTTCGGAGATACTCAATCCCAACAAATTGACCTCCTTCTCGCCACCAAGCAGTTGTACGAATTGATTGGGCAGACGGACGAAATCACCCGGAACATTGCTCGAGAGGTGGGTGCATGAAGCGAAAGGTGTTGCTGTCGGCCGATGATCAGGCAGTTGATCAGTCACCATCTCAATTGCCCGTGCTGAAGCCTGTTGGCAAGTTGAATCCCGCACCATCTGAATCAAATCAAGAAACCTCATTCATCCCCACCAAGGAAGAAAAGGAGACCATTACCATGAACGACGATTCCATGCCATCCATTGAGACCTCGTTCTTTTCCGGTTCGAGTGACGAGCTGGATGCTGCTGAAAACGGCCGGATTGACTGGACGAAGCCAAAGCAACGTGAAGAGGAGTCCGATCTGATGAAGCATTTGCTCAAGAAATTCCAGTCTTCTACTCCCGGTGTCGGTGGAGAAGATGAATTGATTTCCACCACCGAAAACAACGAACACAACGGTGACGTGAAGGTTGACCAGCAGAAAATCTTCAAGTTCGTTCACGACGGAAACCCGATTCGAGGACCTGTAGCGAACGGACAAACCTTGGTGATGAAGCCAGGAAATCAACAAGCGACGTATTCGATCAATGGAGATGCGGCAAGTTATGTTCACCACAACGACATGCACCTCCACGGTGCCATCATGCAGATGGGGTCTTCTGCCACCAACGCACAAGAGGCTGAAGGGTTCGATCCTGCCCTTGGCGTCACCGGTTTCTTGCCCCAAGCCCTTGAATTCCTGGTGAAGTCCGCTCGAAGCGCAGCTGCCATTCAAGAGAACGACGGCGACGGACGACCTTACCAGTTCGGCGTCATCACCGTTCTTGGTGGCTCTGACCACGACAAGATCACCAAGGCGATGGCCAGCGAACCAACTCAGGGGCTGATTGAGGCTCTCGGAAACTTGAACTTGGTCTCCATCAAGGACGGCTATTACGTCAAGAAGAACCTTCACTTCGTGAAGTCGTACGTCAACATCACTCCGATCCTGTTTAACAACCTCGGATACGTCTCCATTCTCGAAGTTTCCTTCGGTAAGAACAAGGAAATGCCTGACCTGCCGTCTGGGAAGCACTACATCTACCTCCACCGTGCCAATGACATCGGTGGTGGAAAGTCTGACCACACCCTCCGAGAAGGACGCACGGGACGACAAGCAACGGCCCTTGCTGAAGAATTTGAATGGTGGAAGGCAGCACTGACCCTCGCAGGCGGTAAGATCGGTTCCCTTGAGACCACCCTGGGTGGAACGGCTCGCATCGGTCGATACGCTCTCCTTCAAGCAAAGGTACCACGACCTTTGTTCACCACGGGTGCCATCGAGACCATCCTCTTGGACGATGCTGCATGGGTGAAGGATAACTTGGGTAATACGGTCCACGAATACCGAGCCAACTATGCAACGACCATGTTGCGTGCTGCCTACGGCTCTCAGTCGAAGCGATTGAACAACGTACGACTTGATATCGCCCACCGAAAGGACCCCGTCCAACGCCGACTTCGACAGACGACGTGCATCGAAGCTACCCTTCGGAACTTGTTCCCTGGTGAACCGACTGTTGATCCCATGTTCATGGACATCTCTGACGAACGGACGGAAATCTTGTCTCAAGAGGACATCATCTACGCAAAGCAGACGGTGATCCACGACCCAGTGGCAACCAATCCAAAGGGGCCATGGGAAATGAACCGCCACACCCGTGTGACTGTTGCAAATTCCTTCTCGTTTGGTGAAATCTTCAACCTTGCTCTCGGTCAGCGAACGGATGAGACCATCGAAGAAGCACGAGCGATGTTCGAAAGCGCTCGAGGCTTGGCGACCTCGGGCGAGGATGTCCTTGAACCCGGTGGTTTCTGTATCCTTGACATTTATGTCCCTGCCGAATCGCTGAGCGAATCGACCGATCAAATCACCAGCCGTATGATTGAACAAGTCAAGCAGGCACTGGCTTCCGCCTTCAAGCAAGCGGGGTCTGACAAGGTTCTCACTCATTGTCACAAGGTTCCAGGGTACTCGCTGCCCAACGCCAAGCGGGTGTATGTTCGCATGACGGAGTATCAAGCGGCCCACAACATGCTGATGGTTTCCAATGAAGATGCAGGGTCTCGAGAAAAGCGTACCATCATGACGGACCCAGCCCTGGAGTACATCGAAGATCGTCATTATGCTCACGTCAATAGTTTCGCCCGACTGTTCTCCCAACTTATTGAAGGGCACGAGAAGAGCGGTTATCGATACGCCGAAGAGGATGCCAATCTGCTGAAGGCGTTCTACCGGCACTTTTACGGAAACAACTTCGGAAACCAACCAAATCTACTGTTGGGCGGTTTGAATCGACCAAAGAAGAAGTGAAGCATTACAAAGAGGTGATTTGAATGGAGATGATGCAAGTTGGATTCCTCGTTGTTGGGATTTTCATCCTGTGGTCGAGCATGAACCTGACCGCTCCTGCTCCGGTCACTCCTAACGATGTCACCGGTGAACTCAACTCCATGCTTGAATTCATTCAAAAGCTTCGAAAGCGCGAGACGGCGAAGGCTGGATCTGACCGACGAAAGCAAGAACAGATGGATAAGATCTTTGAAGAGGTTGAAGAGCAAATCGAAGACCTCCTCGCTTCCATCGAAGCAAAGGGTAACATCATGAAGACCCGAAACGAAACCGATGCTCTCGAATATGCTTCGGGTTGGGCAACCCTCGAACAAGAGCTCGCCTCCATCATGCAGACGTTTGAAGTCCGCATCGCCCACATGCGACAATCGTTTGGCTCCATGGCTGAGATTCATCGTGAACTTACCCAGTCTCAAGTTGATGTGTTCGCCCTTCAAGAGCAGATGAACCTCCAAATTCAATCCTCGAATCAATTGCTGTCCAAGATTTATCAGATGTACAACTGAGGAACATCTGAGTAAATCGAGTTGATTTCGCCAGATGCGAATTCATTCTTCCTCGGCCCTGTTTGAGGGCCAAGGGTCCTCGTCTCCGCCCAGGTTCCAACTTGGCTTGTCGACCACGGTTGTTGAGGAAATAGCAGATTCAACGGCTTCAATGGATTGACTAGCCACCGCATCCAAATCAGGCGCCTCGGGTACGTCGGGCAGCACCACCTCGTCCTTGCTGGCGATCTCCTCGAGTTTCTCAATCAGTTCCCAGTCCGGCTCTTCCGCCCCGGGCTGCACGCCTTGGTCTTGGCGCACCTGCACGAGTTCAGCGGCGTTGAGCACATCGTCGTCGCTTGACACTTCTTCGCTCAGCGCTGTCTGGTCGAGCGGGCGGAGATCGGCGTTGGCGTCCTTGCCTTTAGCCTCGAAGGCGGTGGGTTGAGTGGGGGCCGAGACACCCAGCGACTTCCAAGCGTCCTTGACCTCGGTGGAAGCAGGAACGATGGAGCGTGCACGCTCCTCGGCCTTGCGGCGCTCGTAGGCTGCCTTCAGTTCGGCTTCCTCTTGCTCGGCACGCATGCGGGCCTCCACTTCTCGCCAGGTCTTGCGTTCCTCCTTGAGCCGGTCCCGCTCCTCCTTCCGTTCAATCATCAGCGGCGTGGGTCGGTCGTAGCGCCTCCAGAAGAGGTAGCTGACGCCAATGAAGAGGAGGGAGAGAATGAGCCCGGTCGTGAGCGTTTCCCACAACTCGCTCATGGAGCCTCACCTTCAATCGGCCAGTTCTGCGTCCACGGTGGCAGCAAGGTGCTCAAATCCAGCGATGACATCGCCGACTTGACCGATGAGGTCGTCGGAACCACCGGGGAGTTCGGAGATGTCGGCGTCGGCGCCCTCGGGCACGTTTCGGAACAACGGTCGCTCGATGAGCTTCCGATTGAGGCCGATGAACAACGCTGCGACCACGCCCCAGAACAGGAGAATGATGGTCAGGCCTTTCGGGTTTGAGGGGTCCCAGACATTAGGCGTGTTAGCGATCATGTCGGAGAAGTACGACGCCATCAGCACGAAGAACAAGATGGGGAAGGCGATGTAAATCAGGACGTCCCACCAGCGACCGACTTCCAAGTCGTTGTCGCCGGTGTTGATGAAATCATCACGGAAGGCCGAAACGCCCAGGCCGAGGTAGCCAGCGAAGCCCGGCGGAGCCGTGCCTTCGTCAACGGCGGTTCGCCACTTGATGTAGCCGTACTTCCAAATCGTGAAGGCGATGAACAGCCCCGAGAACATGAGGCCGTAGCCCCAGATGTGGTCCTGTACTTCGAGGAATTCGGGGAAGGCCACGCCCGAACTGTCGAGTTGAATCCAAAGGATGGCGGAGGGCAGACCGAAGATGAAGATGGCCAGGCCGGTGATGAGCACGGAGCGCTCTCGCTCGTAGCCGTGGTCCACGAAGTTTCGGACACAGAGTTCGACGGTGGAGATCATCGACGTGAGGGCGGCGAAGGAGAGGGCGAGGAAGAACATCGCCGTCATGATGAGCGGCCCAATGGCACCGCCTGGCGCCTGGGCAAACACCTCGGGAAGGGCGAGGAAGGTGATGGCGGATGAACCACCGGTCACCGTGGCCAAGGGGTCGGGGTTGACCGCAAAGATGGCCGAGAGGACGGCCAAACCGGCGATGATGGAGATGCTGTTGTTGGCGAGCCCCATCGTGAAGGCGTTGAGCACCGTGTCCTCGTCCTTGCTCATGTAGACGGCGTAGGTGATGCACATGCCCATACCGGCGGAACACGACCACGCCGATTGCGACAAACCGTTGATCCACACTTCCGGCTCAAACAGCATGTCGAAGTCCACGGTGAACATGAACAGCGCCCCGTCGAGGGTGCCGTCGCTGAGGTCCATCCACAGCGAGAGGAAGAGCGTCAAGAAGAGCAGGGCGAACAGGGAAATCATGAGGTAGAAGTTGACCTTTTCAATCGCTTTCGCACCCTTCCAAATGGTGCCCAGCACCAGCAAAATCACGAGGAACTGGAAGAAGATGACTTGACCGGGCGACTGCAGGAAGGCGTTCCACACCTCGGTGGTGTCCACCTTGTCGCCGCTCAGCGCGCCGGTGATGCCGAGTTGGAAGTACTTCAGCGTCCAGCCGGACACCACGGCGTAGTAGAACCCGATGGCGGTTGAAATCCAAGCCGTCCACAGGCCCATCCATGCGAATCGGCGACCTGCGAAGATACGGAAGGTTCCGATGGTCCCGGTCCGGCTACGCTTCCCCATTGCGTATTCGGCAATGACGAGCGGAATCGACCATGCGAACAGGAAAATCAGCCACGGGATGAGAAACGTCCCACCGCCGTTCGCGCCCACCATGCGGGGAAAACGCCAGATGTTGCCGGTCCCGATTGCGGCACCGATGGAGGCAAAAATCAGACCGAGACGGCCGTTGAACTGGTCGCTTTCGCCCATGCGATCACCTCAGTCCTCCCCGAGTTGGCCAACTTCAATCGACTCACCACGGAGGTCTGCTTCGAAGACCTTGTCCTCGTCCTCGCCGAGCATGATGCGAAGGGCCACCGCCAAGCCGCCCCACACAAAGGTGGCGACCAGCGAGAAGGTGAAGAAGGCCCCAAAGACGCTGCCAAAGGCGGCTCGGTACGTCACTTCCAACTTGTAGTACTTGCCTTCGCCGGGGTACTGGTTGAGGTCAGAACCGCCCAACGTGTACACCGTGGCCTTGTAGTGGACTTCACCCGTGGCGGTTTCCGACACCGGCAATTCAGCCCGCAGGAGCGTGCCGTTGCCGGCGGCCAGCGGACAGCCGCCTTCGACCATCTCCACGCCCGCACTCTGCCAGGGCGTCGTGGACCACTCACGAGGTCCGAAATCGCTCTGCATGCGGCTGGGCTTGACTTGGCGCCACTGGACCTTGGTGTCTTTGACGCTGTAGGGGAACTGGTTGGAAACGCAAATCTCAATGGGGATGTCGCCCTCTTCGGGAATGTCGATCATCGACGGTTGCTTGAGGTAGTTTTGTTGAGAGATGTTGGCGATTTCGAGGTCGGCACGCTCACGTGGGTTGTCAGCGATTTCAGCGATGTAAAACCCAAGACCAAGGTTGCGCACGGCGATGTGGTCAATGTCGTCTTCGTGCTGGTGGAACGCCGTACCGATTTCAGAGGTGTAGCAGTAGGAGCCGTGGACACCGTAGTGCCAGTCGCAGAAATCACCCGAGGTGGGGTAAAGCGAAGACGACTGAAGGTTGGCGTACTGCGTCATGTCGGCCATCATCTGGCCGTGGTAGCGGAGCTGGTCATGGTCCGGACTTTCACAGTCCGTGCAGTGGCCCCACGGCCAGAGAATGAGTTCGGAGTAGGAGTGATGGGTAAGGGTCGCCTTGAATTCGCTGGCACCGTCGCCCACATCGTCGTTCATTTCGGTCAAGTCCTGGATGAACTTGGTTTCGGGCTCGGAGTTGCCGCCCCACCAGTCTTCGTCGGTCACGCCGTCAGCGTCGTCGTCCTTCCCGTCGACGTGGTCTTCGTTGATTTGGCCGTCGCCATCGTTGTCCCGGTCGTCGACCGGCCCGTTGTAGACATCGTTGTTGGAGATGCCTGCACGTTCGTCCTCAGCCGGCGTACAGGTGCCTGGAACGATGGGGACCGTGGCACCGAGGGGTGCGCCCCATTCGAACTGGTAGTTTCGGTTGAGGTCAACACCGTCACAGTCCTCATCCACCTCTTCTTGAAGATCGGGGAATGGCGTCGTGCCGGTTAACGTGTTGTCTCGGAGGTTCTTCCGCCATCCACCGGAGGGGCAGGATTCCCACGCTGGGGCAGGACAGAAGACTTCGCGGTCGTAGATGTTGCCGTCAACGTTCAGCATGGGCACGAGGTAGATCTCACGGGAGTTCACGAGGTCGGTGATCCACTGCTCGGAGTAGTCCTCGTCCACGCCCTTGTCGCCGGGTCCGCAGTTGGTGCCGTCGCCGTTGGAATCTTGGTATTCTGCAGCAAGGGCAAGGCAGTCGCCGTCGTCGTCGAGTTGACCGTCACCGTTGGAGTCGCCCCACGTGTCTTCGTCGACGAGTCCATCGCCGTCATTGTCGTAGCCGATGTTGTTGTAGGAGAAGGCAATGACTTCCATCTGCATTGTGGGAACGCTGTAGGACATCCACTCACGGGCGTGGTGGTTGCCCACGATGAGCACATCATGGCGGTCAGGGTAGTTGCCGTTGTCGCCCACGAAGGGGTTGTAGTCGCCGCCCTGCACGTCGCCGGTAATCTTCAACCAGGGTGAGGAGTGCCCGTAGTACCAACCTTCGTAGGCATCGGCCGTCACTTCCTCGCCACGTGCGTTGGTGCCTCCGTTCATGCCTTCGTGGAACTCGAAAATGTCCGGGTTCTCTTCAGCGAGGCGCTGCATTCGGAGTTTCATGGACTCGTAGGAGTGGTATTCCTTGAACTGGAGTTGGCGCTCATTTTCGGGCGCCCACGGGAAGATGTCGTTGATGTAATCCTCGGACCAAATGTCCTCGGGGGTGTCGCCAGTCGCCGGTTCTTGGGCGTAGGCGTTTTCAGCGACCGGTGCTGCAAACGAGAGCAGCAACGGAAGGACGATGAGGAAACCCAAGGTAGGGCGTGGTGCAGTCGAGCGAAGTGCAACGGGCGCGGCTGACGTCATGCTATCGTTTGGCCGACCCCGTTTCACCTCTTCAAGCGTTCGTGCCGACCGGGAGAAAATGCTTCACGAAGACAGTTCAAAACCACAACAAACGAAGCGGAAAAAACAACCCTCATGACCCGCTGGGCCCACCATGGACGGCCTGTGGAACCCCGCTGCAGATTCAACCCTGCGAAACGAAGTGCTCGGCTTCACGACTTACACACTGCTGGCCGTGCTCGGGCTGCTGGTGATGATCTTCATCATGCGCTTGCTCACGATGCGCTTCGCACCCACCGTGCTGGGCACCATCATCCGCTCGGAGGCCATCAAGAGCAAGACCGTCCAAGAATCCGATAAGGCGCTGGGCACCGCTGTGGGCGTGGGCCTTGCCTACGTGCTCGTGGGCATCATGATCGACGACATGGAACGAGCAGGCTCCCCCATTCTCATGCCGGACCTCGCCGTCAGCTTCCTACCGGGCATCCTTCAGTTCGTGGTCGCCATCGCCGTGGTGGTCTGGGCCTTCCGCCTCGTCAACATCGTTCACGACGTGGTCATGCTGTTCGACACCGACGACCAGTTGGACGGGACGGAAAAGACGCTCATCTCGGCGCTGCAAAGCGTTCTGCGCTTTGCCATCATCTTCGTCGGCGCCGTGTTTGTGGCCGACTCCATGGGCTTTGACCTGACCTCCCTCATCGCTGGGTTGGGCATCTCCGGTCTGGCCCTGGCGCTGGCTGCCAAGGATTCCATCTCCAACTTCTTCGGCGCCATCACGGTGCTGCTCGACCGTCCGTTCAAGGTCGGCGACTGGATCATCGTCGGAGCAGCGGAAGGGGAAGTCATTGAAATCAACCTGCGAACCACCTTGATTCGGACTTCGGCCGACACCATCATCACGATGCCGAACGCCAACCTGGTCAACACGCCCGTGGAAAACGTCGGCAAGCGACGCTGGCGCCGCTGGCAAACCCAACTCCACCTCGACATCAACGCCGACGGTGAGGCCGTTGACGCCTTCTGCGAGCGCGTCCTCAAGGCCATTGAAGAACATCCCAAGACCCTCAAGGAAGAGGCGTCGTTCTGCCAAGTGAGCATGATTTCAGCCACCTCGCTGGATGTGGACCTCAACCTCTACTGGGACGTGTCTGGCGGTGTTGAAGAGCGCCAAGAACGAGCCAAGCTCATCATTGACATCAAGAACATCGCTGAAGATCTCGGCATTGAGTTCTACGACGGCCGTGTTCGTCAGCAACGCTGATGCTCAAATCGACGGGGGCATGCGCCGCTGATAGACGATGTGAGCAGCCAATGCAACACCGGCCGAGCCAAGGATGAACGGCAACTGAACAGGCCCTGAACCGATGAGCACTGCTGCGATCGCCGCAATGACGCCACCGCGACGAACTGCGTGAACCGTCCGCAATTCACCCAAGCGCGCCTGAATGCGAGACACATCCAAGAGCCAACGGTCGCATTGTTGGGCTTGAGTGCTCAAGCCGTAGGCACGTGCTTCGGCCAACATGAGGAGCAGGGCGTGGTAGCGCCAAATCCACACGCCGCCGTTCACCGTGGAGAGGGAAGCCTTGGAGGTCCAGCCTACTGGAACAAGTTCTCCCCACGCACGGTAGAAGCCCGCCCTGCCCTTGGCGTCATCGAAGATGCCTGCCAGCGAGAGGCGCTGTTCCAGCATGGCCATGTTCGCTACACCTGGTAGGCGCTCATCGGGCGCGATGAGATGGTCAACCAACGGACGTGGGAAAGGGAGCAGAACGGGGCTGCCATTCATGTCTGCGAACCCATCCACGCCGATGTTGGTGGATGGGAGGCCAACCACGTGTTTGGTGTGTGGTGCTCGCCACAACGTGGTGGTCTTGAGGTGGCCTTCCACCGTTTTCAGCCGCTCGTTCCAACGTCGTTCAGTGTTGGGCGTTGATTCAGCAACGAGGGCGGCGTGCACCTGAGCGGCCGTGGACGCCAGTTCAACAGGTTGGCGCACCGTTTCCGCGGTAGCGTGGAGCGTGTGCATGGGAAAAACGGCAACACAATCACCTCGTTCGTTATACTGACCGGCAACCGGTAGAACCAGAGGAGCATCAGCAAGCGCCCTTGCCCATGGTTCGTGAAGGGCGAGTGCGGAAACATCCCGCCCCGTTTGGAAGGGGTAAAGATGAGCAACCCATTCGCTATTGAGGTGCGCTTCAATGCCCCACCGATGTTGGCCAATGACCTCAATCAAGTCCACGTTGTCTGGCCAGGAGCCCCAACGACCTTTCGCTTCACTCGTCCACCAATCTGGCGAGAGCGCTGCCGTGTAGTCCCACCCGTGAAGTCGCCCCCACGGACTGGGGAGGCCATTGACGAGTGCGCTCGGGTCAAGCGGCCGGTCCACCAGTGCAGCAGGGTACCAAGGCGGAAGCGTCTCGTCGTTGGACGATGAGGAGGCGCCCCCTGCCATGTTGGAGCGAGGATGAGCGCCCCTTCAAACATGACGGCCCTGCACTGGCGTTGAAAGGGGAGCAATCAAACACCGAGTGCACCCACAACCGGGCGGAGGGCAGGCATGGGCATCTCGGAACGCATGGGTGATGTGCTCGGCCAAGCGGTCGAAGCCAAACTCCTGCGAGAAGTCAAAGAGCACCCCCTGCAGGTGAACCACCTCGCCATCATCATGGACGGCAACCGACGCTTCGCGTGGCGCAGCAACATCGCCACTGGACTGGGCCACCGCATCGGCAAGGAGAAGCTCGAACGGGTGCTGGATTGGGTGCTTGAACTCAAGATTCCGTGGTTCACCGTCTACGCCCTGTCCACCGAGAACCTCAACCGACCCCAAGGCGAGCTCGACGTGCTGTTCGACCTCTACGTCGAGGGCCTCAAAGACATCGCTGACGACGAGCGCATTCACGACAACAACGTGCGTGTGAACATCATCGGACGACGCGAACTGTTGCCGGAACGGGTCATCGAGGCCATCGACTACGCCGAATCCAAAACCGCTGACTACGATGATTTCGTGTTCACCGTCTGCTTAGCGTACGGCAGCCGAGAAGAGATGATCACCGCCATCCAAACCATCGCCAAGGACTACGCAGCGGGCGACATCTCGCTGGACGACATCGACCAAGAGGCCGTTTCCAAGCGACTCTACACCGCCGACATGCCCGACCCCGACCTCGTGATTCGCACCAGCGGGGAAGAGCGCATCTCCAATTTCTTACTGTGGCAGATGGCCTATTCCGAACTCTACTTCACGGACGTGTTCTGGCCTTCCTTCGCCAAGAAAGACCTGCTCAAGGCCATTCGAACCTACCAGGAACGTGGTCGCCGCTACGGTGAATGATATGGCGACCTGCGACGAATGCAACGGCTGGCTCAACCCGGCGCTGGCTGCTGACGCCGCTGTCCGGAGGGGTGACACCGTCCTGCTGATTCAGCGAAAACACCCACCCATGCAAGGCGCTTGGGCCCTGCCCGGCGGTTTTGTTGACCAGGGTGAAGACCCCCTTCATGCAGCCGTACGGGAACTCGAAGAAGAGACGGGTCTCGTAGGCACCGAGCCCACCCTGCTGATGGTGATGGGCGACCCCGACCGAGACCCTCGAAAGCACATCGTCAGCGTCGTCTACGAGATTCAGGTCAGCGACGACCAAACGCCCACGGCCGGCGACGACGCTGCGGACGCCAAGTTCTGGCCCATCGAGACCGTGTTCGGCGGCGAGTTGACGCTGGCGGGCGACCACCTGCAAATTCTAACCAATTGGCTAAAACCTTGAGTTCCGGCACGGTTGTGGGCTGACTGGCCATGCTTAGTTTCCTGCGGCCTCCGTAAGCGACGAAAAGTGAGCGATGAGGCCTAATTCATGTTCTCGTTTCGCAAGATGATTCGCTTCTGAACGGTGGTGAAGAGGCCGACGCTGGCGAAGATGATGGCTGAAACCAAGGCGATCATGGAACCGCTTCCTGTTCCGAGTTCGGCCGAAAAATACAGGCCGATGAACACCGACATTAACCCAAAGAGTTGCGCCCACGCCATGCACGAACGGAAACTCTTGCCGACCAGTTGAGCGGTCGCTGCAGGCGTCACAAGCAGCGCTGTCACCAGCAACACGCCGATGACCTGCACCATGCTGACCACGACCGCCGCCGTGAGCACGCTGAACACCAAACCGATCTGACGAACCGGAATGCCTTGAACACGAGCGGCCACGGGGTCTACCGCAGAGGCTAACAAACCACCGTGCATCAAGCCGAGCACCGACAAAGCAGTGGCACCAATGATGCAAATGAGGTTCAGGCTGGCTTCATCAATGAGCAACAGATTACCGAAGAGGTAGCCATCAATGTCGGCCCGAACACCGCCACCCCACAACCGGAGGGCCACCAAACCAAACGCCAGCATGCCCGTCAAAAAGATGGCAATGGCCGTGTCGCCGGTGAGGATCTCACGTTCCTGAAGTTCGTGAATAATGATGGCAGCGACGATGCTGAACGCCAAAGCGACGAGCATGGGCGAGTAGAAACTCATCACCAAGCCCACGGCCACACCGCCAAAGGACACGTGGGCCAGCCCGTCCCCGATGAGGGCCATGTTACGAATGAGCAAGAAGCAGCCCATCGCTGCCGAAACCACGGTCACCACCACGGCAGCGAGCAGCGCTCTTTGGAACAGTTCCATGGTGAAGAAGAACGGGAAAATGTCGCCCGGGATCAACGGCGCAATCCCTTCCATCAGCGGGGCCATCAACTCGAGCAGCCATCCACCAGCCATCCTCATTCCGCCTCCTTGAGTTGGCCGGCGGCGATGGTCCAAGGGCTGTGATCGTGCGTGCACTCCGCTTCGCTGTGATCGTGATGATGCCCGCCGTGGACATCGTCAATGCCGCGCAAGGATGCCAGTTCTTCGAGCGAAGGGAAGAGCGGCGGCGGGCCATCAAACCTAACGGTGTCTTCGAGGTAGATGAGTCGATGAGCCGTCTGCCGCATGGCTGTGATGTCGTGGGACACCATCAGGATGGTCTTGTTTTGGTCGTGGCAAAAACGGTCGAGCAACTTCAGCAGGGTGTTCCTCGACGCTCGGTCCAACCCAACCAAGGGCTCGTCAAGCACGAGAAACTCCGCTTGACTGGCCAGGGCACGAGCGATGACCGCCCGCTGGCGCTGCCCACCGGAGAGTTGGTTCACGTCTCGGTGGGCGACATCGGTCAGACCGACCATCTCAATCGCTTCATCTACGGCGTGCTGTTGGCCGAACCGAGGTTTGAACCAGGTCCGCTTGTTCATCGTCCCGAGACTCACGAGTTCCCGAACGGTCAATCGAACCGACTTGGGAAGGTTGGCAGCGGCTTGGGAAACCCACGCCACGGAACCGATGACCTCGTCTGACATCGGAGCGTGCCCTTTGAGACGAACCGACCCGGCATGGCACTTGAGTACACCGAGAATGGCCTGCACAAAGGTGGATTTCCCTCCGCCGTTCGGGCCTACAATGCCAACGAACTCGCCGGCCTCCATCGTCAAACTGGCGTTCTCGATGACGGGAACACCGCCGCGGTGAACCGTGATGTTGTCCACCACGAGCAGCGACGAACCATCAGCCATGTCCCATCCCTCGGTGCATTGTTCGTATCAAAGCAACGCTGGTTGGTGAGGCGTTGCGAACGAGTCTGGGGGTCTTCCTCAGCAACCGAGACCGGCCTTGAGGTTCTCCAAGTTCTTGGTCATCAGGGACATGTAGTCGTCGTTGCTGTCCATCGGTGCCATTTCCATGGTGTAGAGTGTCAAAACCTGCACGCCGTCGGGCATGGTGTCAGAGACGGTCTGCTGAACCAAACTCTCCACGGCGGAGGCATCCGTGAATTCCTCTACGAAGAGGACGGTGATCTCATCTTCTGAGATGCGCTCCACCACTTCGGCGATGTCCTCGGCCGAGGGTTCACCTTCTGGGTCCAAGCCGTGGACGGTGACAAACTCGAGGTCGTATGCATCGGCCATGTAGGCGTAGGCGTTGTGGTTCGCGGCGACAGAGGTGCCCGAACACGTGCCGGTGGCACCGAAGGCCGCTTCGTAGTCGGCGTCAAGTTGGGTCAACTTGGCTTTGTAGGCGTCAGCGTTCGCATTGAAGGTGTCAGCACCATCAGGGAAGGCCGTGCTCAGCACACCTGAAACCACATCGATTTGTGCAGCGAAGGCCATGGGGTTGAGCCAGCTGTGGGGGTCGAATTCGAGAGCTTCATCGTCCCCGTGGTCGTCGTGGTCGTCCTCATCATGGCCGTCCTCGTCCTCGTCGTGGTGCTCGCCTTCCTCTTCGTCGTGGTGCTCATCTTCTTCGTCATGAGCGTGCTCTTCGTGGTCGTGACCTTCGTGGCCACCCTCGCTCAGCACGTGAAGTTCAACGCCGGCAGGCAGGGCGATGCCGTAGTCGCCTTCTCGCTCGACGTGGAGATGAATGAATCCAACGCCTTCTTCTTCGGCATGGTCATCTTCATCGTCCATCATCTCGAACATCATTTCGACTTCTGAAGCATTGAGGAAGCCGTCACCGTCGGCGTCGGTCATGTTGAACATCATTTCCATCATGGCTTCCATGAGTTCTTCCTCGGCCGATTCGTTATCGTCGTGGGTCTCGTTCTCATCGTGGTCGTCGTGGGACATGCCCATCATTTCGGAGAACTCCTCGAAGGAGAGCATGTTGTCGCTGTCCTCGTCAAAGGCCCCAACGATGAAGTCGCCACCAGGCATGCCGATGTCTTCGTCTTCCATGGCGTCAATGTCTTCGAAGAAGTGTTCCAGTTCCTCAAGGGAGAGACCGCCGCTGTTGTCAGCATCGGATTCGTTGAACATGGCCACCAGCATCTCCATCATGTAGCCTTCAAGGGCTTCTTCGAGCGGGGAGTGTTCGTCTTCGTGGTCGTGCTCGTCATCGTCCGAGGTCTCGTTTTCGTCGTGCTCACCCTCTTCGTGGTCATGCTCGTCGTGCTCGTCGTCATCCTCCATGTTCCATGCGACCCAGAACTCATCCCAGGAAAGACTGCTGTCGTTGTTCGAATCAAAGGCTGAAAGGGCTTCCTCGGCCGTCATCTCATCGTCGTGCTCGCCCTCTTCGTGGTCGTGCTCGTCGTGGTCATCGTCGTGTTCGCCTTCGTCGTGGTCATCGTGATCGCCCTCTTCGTGGTCGTCGTGGTCGCCGTGGTCGTGAGCATGGTCGTGAGCACCGGCCATGGCCGCCATGGCCATGGTGAAGGTCTCCATATCTTCAGTCCCAAATTCAAGGACGTACTCGCCTTCTTCGAGGTGATAAACAGACACCACCGTTTCGGCAGGACAGTCGCTGCCAGCGGTTGAAATCATTTCCAGCGGTTCGAGGTGGCCGTCGCCTTCGTGGTCGTGCTCGTCGTGGTCGTCATCATGCTCGCCCTCTTCATGGTCGTGTTCGTCGTGGTCATCGTCATCCTCGCCCTCTTCATGGTGTTCTTCTTCGTGTTCAGGCATGGCCAAGTTGTAGGCACCAGCTTCACCGTGGAGTTCGTCAGCGTCTTCTGCGTGTTCTGCCAACAGGTGAACGTCAGTCGTGCTCGGTCCTGCGAGATAGCGACACAACTCATCGATAAGAAGCGACTCGAAGTCCAGAGCCTCAGCCCCGTCTGGCATGGCGTGGGTCGCTGAAGCGAGCGGGGCATCGCTGCCCATGCTGTCCAAAGCACCGTCCACCCATGGTTCAAGGCCGAGACCGTGGTAGAGGAAGACGTCAGCACCCTGCAGACGGATGATGTCTTGAGCAGAGGGTTCGAAATCGTGAACCGGCATGTTGGTGGTGCTGATCATCTCAACCTCCAGCAAATCACCACCGACGGCCGAAACGAGTTCGGAGATGTGGTAGGTGGACACCATCACGGTACCCAGCGACGACGTATCCTCGTCGAGATCATCGGTTCCAATGCAACCAGCGAGGCTGGCGAGGATCATCATCAGGCTGGCGACAAGGGCGCGTTGAGACTGTCGGCTCATGCACCTTCGTTTCATATTAACTATTTAATCAAAACTAATAATTAGTCCTGGAGGAATTGTTATCAATCTGTGCTTGCTCGTGCGTTCATGAGCAAAATCATCTCGTTCAGCGTTGACCAGCAATTCGCCATTGGGCTGGAGCAATTGATGGAGGATGCCGGCTACAACAACCGAAGCCGATTCCTTCGGGACGCTGCCTTGGCCTTTGCCGACATGAAGCGACGAGGCGACCTCGCTGAAATGCCGGATGAAGAGATGGTTGAAGGCCATCTTGTGGTGTACTACCAGCACGATGCGGAGGGAAAGCTGCTCGAAGTCCGCCACTCCAATGCGCTCAACATCACCTCCTACAATCATAGCTGCCTGGCCCACAGCCACACCTGTGTCGATGTCCTCCACGCCATCGGTCAAGCCAAGGCGTTCCGTGAAGCCATTGAAACCCTCCACGACACACCCAACATCGACAAGGTGACGTTCATCTCAGCCCCTATGCGAGACGAAGGGTGCTGCTGAATCACCACAGTTGGGGCTCGGATTCGAGGTGTTCGTACTCGATGGACACCACGTGTTCGACATCGATGGTATCTTGACCTTCTTCGTAGGTGACCCGAAGTTCGTGCACCTCGTCGGTGTTGAAGTGGACGGTGTTCCACGAGGCGGTTCCGCCGTCTTGAACCGTGCCCGGTTGTGACTGACAGGCCTCTTGGGTGTTGTCGATGAGTTGCCAGGACACCTCAACCTCTTGGCCACCACCGACGTTGGCGATCAGCGCTGGATTGGCAACGGTGGAATCGATGACCAAGACGCTCGCAGGGTGTTCACCGACCTCATGACGGGTGTCGAGGGTCATCGGCAGGGGTTCGTTCGTGCCCGATTCTCGCCATTCAATTCGCTTCTCAATGCGCACGACCACCTCGTTCAGGTGACGTGATTCATCGCCCCGCTCGTCGGACGTGTCTTCGTAATCAGCGATGACGTCCAGCGTGTGCAAGCCGTGGTGTTTGAATTCCACCTCGACGGTGCCCGTGAGGGTGGCGTCCACCGTTTTGTCGACGTGAGTTCCTCGCACGGTGTAGAACACGAAGGGGGAAGGCGCACTTAGATTGTTGAAATCAAAGGTCAGCACGGGGTAGGTCGTTTCCACCATTGTACCGTCTTCCCACACCTCAACGATGGTGGCGTTGGTGGATTCGTACACCGGCTCATCAACGTAAACGAAGTCGTTTTCGAGGTTCCCTCCGAGGCAACCGGCCAGCATGCTCGAAAGCAGAAGGGTTGCTGTCAGGGCGGTGGCAATGAAGAAGCGCACGATAACCGTCAGCATCACCTCGTGCTTAAGCCACATGGTCCGTTGATTCATGGTTGCAGCGTGGTCAGCGGTTCTTGAGCCAGTCCTTCAGTTGGCCTTTGGCATCGGGCCACGCCGCCGCTTCGAGCGCGTCGGTCAGGTGCAAGCCGGCCAAAAACTGCGCATGGACCGCCCCCCACTCGGTCTCGTCGCCGGGCCCACGCCACCGGAACAGCGGCGCACCCTCCCGCTCCAAGCGGTCGAGGAAACCACGCTCGGCTGCCGAGACGAGCAAGACGGGCGTGCCCAACAGGGCCGCCTCGCTGGCGAGGGTGACCGATTGCGTGATGACGCCGTCGTGGGCGGCCAGTTCTCGATCAAGCGCCCACGCCTCGCCTTCGTAGGCGTTCTCATCGGCGTTCGTGGTCATCAACCCGTCCAACGCGTCCTCGGGCAAGGCCACGATTTCATTCCCGTCGTGAACCCCGTCGCCGGCCAAGCGACGAACCAGCACCCGAGGTGGGGAAGAAACGGACGATGGACGGCGATGCGGTGCGAGATGAACGTGGCCGTGAAGGCCGTCCAAACGATGGACTGTGCCGCTAAACGAGGCGAGGAATCCTCCGTCAAGGTCCGCCCGCCAATGCGTTGGCACGACGACGT